>CAJXTM010000351.1 GCA_913061385.1 uncultured Rhodopirellula sp.
GATCAGCCTCGGTCTCGTGGGCTCGGAGATGTGTATAAGAGACAGCCATGGAGCAAAAAACGCGGAAAGCGGATTTTGGGCCATGCGCTCGCTGGTGAGGCGGGGGAGCTGACGTTTTACGCAGGTCTTTTCCTGGTCGGCGTTTTTGGGTTGTCGTTGGTTCTGATCAACGAAGTCGCCCCGGAGAGTGTTTCGCAAGTCCCGACTGATGCATTGAGCACGGGTTTGGGGACGTGGATTTTTGGAATTCTTTCCTTGGCAGCTTTGATCACGAGTGGCGTGACTTTGCTCTATCGTCTGGCGAGAATTGGTGCCAGCAGTGAACGTCGCTCTGCGATTGCAAAGATGGCGGGCTCCATTGAGATGATTGGACCGTCTGTTGATGACAGTCAGCCGTTGCCAAGCGTTCCTAAGGGCAGCGCAATTACGGAAAGTCCGGGAGAAAGACTGACGTATAGGTTGGCAGTCGAAAAAGCTAAATCCGGTATTGCTGGTCCCGCTACGCTCGCGTTGTTGTGGAGTTCGGCTTGGCTTGTTCTGCTAGCCGTGGTTGTCTCAGGGTTCTGGAATGGGCGGCCACGCTGGTACCTGGCGATCCTGCTCGTTCCATTTGCGATGATCAGTGCTTGGTCGTTTCGATTCTTCTTGACCCAGTTGCGTCAGTTTGCCGGTGTAGGCCCTACAATCGTTGAAATCAGCAGTCACCCTCTCATGCCTGGTGGTCGATACGACCTGTTCATCAGCCAGTCCGGTAGGCTCAAGCTCAAGCGTTTGAGCGTGGTTTTGACTTGTGAAGAAGAGACTTTTTATCGGCAGGGGACCGACGTTCGTGTGGATCGGCACGAAGCGATTCGTCAAGTTTTGTTCAAAGAAAGAAATGTCGCAGTTGACCCGCAGGCCCCTTGGGAGCAACAATTGCGTATCGACCTGCCGGATAACGTGATGCATTCCTTCGTAGGGACTCACAACGCTATTCGTTGGAAGGTCGTGGTTTCAGGAGAGTCGCAACCGTGGCCATCGTTCTGCCGAAGTTTTCCCGTCGTCGTGCATCCTCCGGACTTGTTGCTGAAGCACAGCCCGCCGTCAATGTGACGTTGTGCAATGACGACGGGCTTTATCGTGGGGGCGGCGAGCTTTCAGCCAAGTGGCGAATCAGTCGCGTTCCGCTTGACGAAGTTCAAGGCGTAGAGATCTCGGTCCTTTGGCACACTGAGGGCAAGGGAGATGAGGATCTGCATGTTCACCACTTCCAGCGGCTTGCAGAGCACCAACTCCGACGCACTGGCTTGGCAGATGAGCAGGTGATTCATTGCGTGCTGCCTGCGACACCGCTGAGTTACCATGGCCGTTTGATTAGCCTGCAGTGGTGCGTGCGTTTACGTTTGTTTTTAGCCAATGGCCGCGAAATTGTGGCTGAGCAACCATTTCACTTGGTTTCGCAGGAAATGGTTCGTCCTCACTCAGTTGTGACCGATCGCATTGCTGTAACCTTGCCTAAGTCGGCTGCCGCACCTCGGGGCAAACTATTGGAACACGCCCCCGCCTCGTGATGAACGGTTTCAGCAATGAACGCATTGTTGCCAAAGAATCCGTTCGCTACGCGATTTACGCGACCAGAGGCGATGTCGTTTCAATGTCCAGTGGACCAGCGGGCTGTCGGTCGAGATGCTTCCCCTTCGGATGAGCAAGAAGCCACGTTACCGAACTCACTTTGCGACGCTTCGGGGCTGTGCCGGCAACTTGTTCAGAATCTAAAGTCCGTCCGATTTGGGCTGATTGTCGGTCCACACGGCAGTGGTAAGACGACCTTACTGCATACTTTGATGCCTTATCTGATTTCCACGTTTGAGAGCGATGGGATTTCGCAGGTTCGACAGCTGCAGTTAACGATGCCGTTGGAGAGCAATCCTTGGTCGCGATTCAGGCATGCCCGCGATTCCGCGCATGCGGTAGCCGATTGTTTGCATGGTTTGCCCCGTGGGAGTTTATTGGTCATTGACGGCGTCGAGCAACTGAGGCGTCGTGACTTGAGGTCCATTGTGCGAAAAGTCGGGCGTCGTGGGGTGTTCTTGCTGGCGACGAGTCATTTCAGGGTTGTTGGGATTAGCGTCCTTCATCAAACAGAAGTTGACGTTATGCTGATTCGCTCGTTAGCCGAGTGTCTGCTGGATCAGGCTTCGCCCGCAGTCGTGGAAGTTGTTTCCAGAGAGCTCGAGGGTCGAGATCTGAGTGGGCTGACGAATGTAAGAGACCTGTGGTTCGAGTTGTACGACATTGTCCAAGACCATCTGCTGGTCGATCCGATGAATTTGAAGGATGTAAGGGATGGCTGTTCGGTTGTCAGTAGTCATGGTTCACAGCACGCCGGCGACCCCAAGTGCTGAACGAGTGGCCCAGGGAGTCGTGGGGGAGTTAATCGGTCTCAGCGGGATCGACCTTATCCTCGTCGCCCCGTTGGACAGTTTGGGTGAAGCTTCCACTGATCGTCTGACTCTTTCTTCGATCAGTGGTGACATTGCCGTTCTTGACTGGCGATCACCCCAGGTGATGCACGAGTCACTGAGCCGGCTAGGCGTGGACGGGCAGAGGACGCAGCATCCGGCAGATCCAGCGACTGCCGAGATGGGAAGTGCACCGGTAAAACCAAATGTACAGCTTCGCAAACTCTACTTTTTCAATCTGAGTGACTTCACCGCTCCAGAGGCCGTGGTTTCCTCAATTGCAGAGTTGAATGCAGCCAGAGCAGTTCGGACATTCTCTCTCGCTCCGATTATCAAACGTCCTGCCTCTGGTGATCCCGTTCAGGCGAGCGATTCGGGAGTGGGTTCCGAGACAATCAGCGAGCCAAAGACCGATTCTCGGTTACCTACGGGTACTTCCTCCGGAGTTGTTCGGGATAGGGTTGCGGATTCACGCGAGTCAGAATCTGCTTCGCCGACACAGCGTTCATCAGGTTCACTCAAGCATGCTTCATCAGACGTGTCACTTGGTACTGATTCCGTTGACCAAGACTTAGACGCGTTGATTGACGAATTGGATCAGTTGGATCCCTAACAAGCCTGCCGATGCTCGTCAATTTGCGGTTGTGTACTGATTGGGGAGGTCAGCACGTAATTACACCATTCCAGCCAAGTCAGGGCACCATCCAGAGGGCGTCTGGCAAACGCATTATTCGTGCAGTTGTGACTGATGAACTGATTATTCAGGGAATGACATGATCGGTCTTGGATACCTACCGGAGAGTGAAGAACCGCTCTCGGATTAGCCTACACATCCTCGATTAGGTGCTAGACTGAAGAAGAAGCGGTTGTGGGTTCGGGCTAGGGCTGCAAGCCACCACCGAAAGCTCGGACCGAATTGCAAAAAGTTGGCTCGGGTGATATGTTTTAAACAACGTTTGGGTCGGAAGAACCGCCCAGCCTCCCCTGAAATTTTGGAATGAATCTGCCATGGCGGCTATTACTACACAAATCAATGGCGAGGTTCTTGTGGTCGGGTTCACCGATAGCAAGATTCTCGATAGCCAAAGGATCGAGCAGGTGGGCAAAGAATTGCAGGACGCAGTTCCCCAAGCGATCCATAAGAAGTTGCTCTTGAACTTTCGCGGCGTGTCTTTCATGTCGTCTGCGATGATCACAAAATTGGTGATGTTGAATAAGGGTTGCAAGGCAAAAGAGGTTTCTCTGAAGTTTTGCGAAGTATCGCCTAACGTGCTCGAGGTATTCAAGATCACCAAGTTGAACAAGCTTTTTGATATTCAGGGTGCGGAAGAAAAGGCGCTCGCCAGCTTCGACAAAAAGAAGTGGTTCGGTTGAGTTTCGGTCACTGCGGATCTTCATTCCTTGAGATCCTCTGATACGAAAAATCGCTGCTCTGGCGAGATTGTTGCCAAGATAATGTCGCTGTTTGATTGGTACTGCGGTCCGGCTGACGCGACGTTGCTGCCAGCGCTGCGGTCCAACTCTGGTTCACCCAGCTGAAACACTGTTTCGCGTCGTGGAGTTCTGAGTTGTCGAATGACAAGAAATTAGCGGTCGAGCTGGTTGAAATTGAGCTCGCGCAGATCGGCAACGAATTGCACGACGGTGTGATTCCTCTCCTCTTTGTGGCCTCGTCCACTGTAGCTAATCTTCGAGCTAAATTGGCTTCTGGTCTCGAGGATTTCCCATCGACGTCCGAGGGTGGCGAGCTCTCGCCCGTTCTTGACCAGCTTTCAGGTTGGTTGGATGAAGCCATGCAGGCCAGTCGAAGACTGCTGACAGACACCTATCCTCCCGACTTGGATGAGCGGGATTGGCAAGTGGCTGTTACTGACACCCTTGAGCGATTGTTTCCTGACTTCAGTGGTCGAGTTCGCTGGGATGTGGAACCTGTGGTCAATCAGGTCAGTCATGCTGTTGCCTGCGCTGTTTACCGCATTGTGTTGGAGGCCGTTCGAAATGCTTGGCAGCATGGAGATGCGGCGGAAGTGCTGGTTAGCGGCAGAGAAGCGGCGAAGTCAATCGAAGTCACGATTCATGATAATGGCACTGGCTTTGAACCGGGTAGGGTCGCTGCCAGTCACTTCGGGATTCGAGCCATGCGGGGGCGTGCCGAGTTGGTATCCGGAAAGCTCAACGTCGATTCTGCATTGGGTGGTCCGACGACTGTGACTCTCGTTGTTCCCGTAGCTGATGATTCCTGAATTTCAGTTTAGACACGGCTCGGGTCATTTGGTTTCGCTCGGGACAACGTCCATATCCTTCAGCGATTTGCCAAGTCGCTTGCGGCCACCACTAGCACGGCTTTTCTTGGCTTTCGGTGGTTCTTGAAGCATGGCGGTGAGGTTTGGATGCAATTTCTCAGCATCGTTCGGTGCGCCAATCTGCTCAATGGCGTCACTGACGCCCAACAAGACGGACTTTCGAACACCCTCGCGAATCCATTCGAAGAAATTAACGTTCATGTCGTTGCACGATTCCTGATCAGTCTTGATCTCAGCGGGCCTGTTCATGTTTCCATCCCGTGTTTCGGGCGGATTGATTTTACGATGATCATAAATTCAGGGAGATCATCGCGGTCTCTCATGGCTTGTAGTCGGATGACGCCCCCAAGTCCAGATCGATCAATTGTGATGAGCAACTCGCGGCGTGAAACACAACTTATCTGAGGGCTTTGGGCTACTTGAACCGCTCATCCGAGTGTATTTCTATTTCGCCATTCGAACGGATTAGACGGGGCCGCGTTCTATGCAGCAGGCTGGTCCATGGGCTGTCTCTTATACACATCTGACGCTGCCGACGACTCCTTACGTGTAG
>CAJXTM010000352.1 GCA_913061385.1 uncultured Rhodopirellula sp.
CTACACGTAAGGAGTCGTCGGCAGCGTCAGATGTGTATAAGAGACAGGGGTATTGCCTGCCCGTTGGGCCGCGTTGTCAGGTGTCATGATCCTGTCGGGAGTCGTCATCCTGTCCAACAAGTACCTTTTATCGGTCATTGGATGCCTGATCGGCCTTGCCTGTGTCGGCTTCTTTGTACCTCGCCGCCCACGAGACGCAGCCACATTCAGTGAGCTTACTTCAAAAACACCAGAGGCTGTCTGAAACGGCGTTACAGGACGCCTTTGGTGCTGGGAATCGCGTTACTGCGAGGATCATTTTCGGCTGCCATGCGCACCGCTCGGGCAACCGACTTGAATACGCACTCTGCAATGTGGTGCGCGTTGCGACCATGATGCAAGACGACATGAAGATTGCACTTCGAGTTGGCCGCAAAAGACTGCCAGAAGTGCTCTACCAATTCGGTGTCAAACGTCCCGATTTTCGTTGCAGCAATGGGTGCCTGATACTCAAAGGCATAGCGTCCGCCAAGATCCACGGCGGCAGTCACAAGACACTCATCCATTGGCAGCGTGAAGTGACCATACCTTCGAATTCCTGCACGGTCACCGAGTGCCTGATCCATCGCCTGCCCCAAAGCGATCCCGATATCTTCGCAGGTGTGGTGATCATCAACATGCAAATCGCCCACTGCAGCGACACGAAGATCGATCAATGCGTGCTTGGCAAACAGATCCAGCATGTGATCAAGAAAACCGATCCCTGACTCCCGCGTTCCAGACCCTTCACCATCTAAATCAATCGACAGTTGAATGTCAGTTTCTCCGGTCTTACGATCAACCGAGGCAGTACGAGTCATGTTATCACCGGCAAGTTACAAGAGTGCGAATATTCAAACGACGGGGAATGACTACGCCAGATAACGCTCGATTAACATCAGGCAAGCATCGATCTGCTCAGCTGTTCCAACGGAAATCCGCAGACCATCTCCCCACTCCGGGAATTCCATGTATCGAACAAGAATCTGATTTTTCTTCAGGAATTCGTAAAGTTGCTGATGTTTCCCATTGGGGTGTTGGCACCAGACAAAATTTGCTTGGGAAGGGACGACAGCAAAACCAAGAACAGTCAACCGCTCCGTCATTCGGCAGCGTGTGGCATTCATATTGTGCTGAATATCAGCAAGCCAGTCGCCACAGCCCATAGCCGCCGTCGCCGCCGCAATCGAAAGCCCATCACAGTTATAGCTGTCTTTGATTTTTGCAAGTTCAGCGATCACCTGTGGTTGTGCCACAAGAAACCCGAATCGAATTCCAGCCAATCCATATGACTTGCTAAGCGTTCGCGTGACCATGATCCGTTCATTCTGCTGAACAAGGTCTAGGCAATTATGTTCGGCAAAATCGGCATAGGCCTCATCAACTATCAGTGGACAATCAAGTGAGTCCGCCAACTGCGACACACGATCCGGGCTGATCACAGTCCCACTCGGACTATTCGGATTCGGGAGCAAGACAAGCCGGAGGTCTTCATCAGTTTCCCCAAAAGCTTCGGGAAGGGTCCAATCTTCCTCGAATGCAATCTGCTCTGAGGCTGCGCCTTGGATATCAGCCAGTGTGCGATAGAGAACATAACTCGGGTACGGAAGTCGCAATTTTTGCCCCTCACCAACAAACCCCCTCACCAGCAATGTCAAAATTTCATCACTCCCATTGCCGGCCAACACCCAATCAGGCCCAGGTAGGTTTAAGCGTTCAGCCGCAGCGATCCGAAATGCAGTAGCCATCGGATCGGGATAGCGATTGAGAGGCCCGCACGCGGCCACCTTGATTGCCTCGACCACTGCGGGCGGCGGCGGATAGGGGTTCTCATTTGTGTTCAGTTTGATGTACTTCCCCGGCGGTGGTTGTTCACCAGGTGCGTAGGCCATCATGCGGGCAAGGGCAGGGCGGAAGAGGGACTTATCAGCCATGATTACGGGAACTTTCGTCGGCCGGTCTGGGTCAGGTCGCCACACGCGGGATGGCGATGAAGGTCAAAAAATTTGAACGCTGAGCGAGGATTGGATTTGCCTGCCTCAGGATTCTCGAATTGTCACACTTCGGGCATGAGCTGTCAGCCCTTCCTTGTCAGCAAGCCTGACAACATCCGAGGCAATCTGGTTCAGTGCATCGGGATCGAATTCAGTCACACTGCTGCTCCGTAAAAAGCTGTTACTGCACAATCCTGCTGCCCACGTGCAAGTACCGCCGGTGGGGAGTACATGGCTTGGACCCGCTGCATAATCGCCGAGTGCGACGGGAGTATGGTGTCCTAGGAATGCGGCACCGCTGTTGCGAATACGGGCAATCTCTTCACGCGGGTTTCGAGTCTCAATATGGAGATGCTCGGGTGCGAACTGATCCGTCAACTCACAAGCATGAGCTTGATCTCGGACGAGGATCAAGGCACCAAATGCCTCGAGGCTGTCGACCGTCAGTTGGTTGCGAGTCAGCAAGGCCAACTGCTTAACCAATTCCTCATGAACAGCGTCAATCAACGCTTCATCCCAAGTGATCAGGATCGCCGAACCTGGCGAATGCTCGGCCTGAGCAAGCAAGTCTGCCGCCACGAAATCGGCCCTCGCCGTCTCATCCGCTATGACAATCACTTCACTGGGTCCTGCAAAGGAATCAATATCTACCACACCGTAGGCTTCCTTTTTTGCAAGTGCTACAAACAGATTGCCAGGACCAACGATTTTGTCGACCGCTGGAATTGCCTCACAACCATAAGCAAGTGCTGCGACAGCCTGTGCCCCGCCAACGCGATACACCTCACGCAAACCAAGCTCGTGACAGGTTGCCAGCATGTCCGCGTTGTAGGCACCAAATTTTGTCGGTGGTGCCACCACAGCAATCTCTTCAACTCCAGCAACCTGGGCTGGCACCGCGGTCATCAGGACAGTTGACGGATAAGCAGCGGCTCCCCCAGGAACGCACACACCAATGCGTTTCAACGGCAGGTATCTCTGCGTCAACATGACACCGGGGCGAGGTTCAAGCGTCACATCGGAATGTAAGATTGCCTGCTGAAACTCGGCAACATTGTCTCGTATCCGCCGTACAGAATCCAACAAAGCTGGGTCAGCCGCCGCATGTGCCTCTTCTAATTCACTCTGTGGTACTCGCAACTGGTCTGCAGAAAGATCTGCTTTGTCCAGTGCTTTGTTGTACTTCAGCAACGCCTCTGTGCCGTTTTCGCGAACGTCCCGACAAATCTTCTGAACCACTTCCACCGGGGTCAACGGTTCACCAAAAACTTCCTCAGTCAGAGCTCGTCCTCGGGGGCTTACGACGTCGCCCTGAGGACTGAGTTTCAGACGCAACTCGTGCAGAATCTCAGCAGATCCCTGGCGAGCATCAACACGTTGAATTTGAAGGGCAGACAAATCGGAACTCATTTTCGGGGATTCGTAATGGACGAGGGCGACAGCGTGAACACTGTTACAACATGAAAACCGGACTACTTGCAACACGTCTACGATTGCCATCATAAGCCGGTACAATCGAATTGTTTACCCGCATACCAATCAACTCCGACACCCGGTTTTCAGCAAATGCCCGCAGAAATCGATCTCCGCAGCGATACCGTGACCAAGCCAACTCCTAGCATGAGGCAGGCAATGGCCGAAGCAGAGGTAGGAGATGCCGTCATAGACGTGGATCCGACGGTGGAACGCCTCGAGGCTCTTACCGCGGAAATTTTAGGTAAAGAAGCCGCAATATTCATGCCCAGTGGCTCCATGACCAACCAGATTGCGCTTCGGGTTCACTGCGGTCGAAGCAGCGAATTTCTCTGTGAAGCAGACTGTCACATCTATCATTATGAGCAGGGAGCGTTTGCCCAACTTTCAGGCTTGGTAGCACAAACTGTCGCTGGAAAAGGTGGTGTATTAAAGGTAGATCAACTTAAAAACCTGATCCGACCTGAAAATGAACACATGGTAAGAACTCAACTCGTTTGCCTTGAAAACACCCACAATCGTTGGGGTGGACGAATCCAGCCGCAACAATCTGTCAAAGAAATCTGCGACTGGGCGAAAGAAAACGGGCTGAAACGACACCTCGACGGAGCCCGACTCTGGAATGCGTCTGTTGCGACTGGAACCAGCCCTCTGGAATTGGTTGAACCGTTCGATTCGGTTAGCGTCTGCTTCAGCAAAGGACTCGGCGCCCCTGTTGGATCTGCCCTAGCTGGAGACCGCCAGTTCATCCTGGAAGCTCGCCGCTCGAGAAAGCTGTTTGGTGGGGGCATGCGGCAAGCAGGAATCATTGCTGCCGGTGCACTTCACGCATTGGAGCAACATCGTGATCGCCTTGAGGAAGATCACAACAATGCCCAACGCCTTCGCGAAGGCTGCGAAGCATGTGGTCCTCTTGCAATTCGCGGAGACCGTGTGGATACCAATATCGTCATCTGTGAAGTTGACGAGGCCTGGACATCGGCTGACAAACTGGCAGCAACTCTTGAAGAACAAGGCGTAAGGTGCTTTGCGATTGGTCCGCAAGCGATTCGATTTGTGACCCACTTGGACGTAGATGCCTCCCAAATTGAGGCAGCCTGCAAAATCATCCAGAAAATCACAACTCGATCGGTCGCAAATCACTCCTGATGGATGGCCAATCACCCCGAGCAATCTTCACGCTGCTGATATCTCTTGCTGTTGTCAGCATCGCTATCTTCCTCCGACTACCATCATGCTACGAAAGTCTGTGGCTTGATGAATTGCATTCTGCTTGGATCATTGCGGATGACATCGGCAGTGTTTACCAGCGTTCAATCATTGGCCATCAATCACCCTGTTATTATTTTCAACTTTGGGTATGGAAACAGGTTGTCGGTGATTCTGAATTAATACTGAGGCTGAACAGCGTCTTAATGGTGGCTGGTGGGTGTGGCGTAATCGCTTATGGCATTACCAACTGGACCCATAGTTTGCTGGCAGGTTTCGTGTCAGGACTCATTCTGGCCATGGAGAACAACTCGCTATTTTTTGGCACAGAGTTACGTCCATTCGCGTTGGTAATCCTTTGTTCGTCCATCTCAATCGTGATTTTTCTTCACCTGCTTTCCAGTGAATCGCGTCACACGCATTCAACAAGCTGGTGCCTGTTGATAATCACAATTCTATTTTCGGCGATCTGTCAGCCAACTTGCCTGGGCGTGTTGGCTTGGCTTCCATTTTGCTTGTGCGGAATCTGGTTGATTAGAAGCCCAAAACAGTTTGGGCGATTCACATGGTTAGATGCCTGTCTCTTATACACATCTCCGAGC
>CAJXTM010000353.1 GCA_913061385.1 uncultured Rhodopirellula sp.
CGAGATCAGCCTCGGTCTCGTGGGCTCGGAGATGTGTATAAGAGACAGCCTAAAGATGAGATCGCTTTCCTCTCTTCCGCCTCGAGATTCAAGCATTTCTGTGATGTGCAGGTGACAACAGAAACGAATGAAATCATCGCTACGTTTTAGGTAACCCTGCCAGCTTGCCGGACGCGCATCATCTGACGACTCAATGTAATTTGAAAGTCTTTCCGTGAAATAAGGGTCATCACCGCGATAGATCTTGGTGTGGTTCAATATAGGCTCGTGATTGACAACCATCTTGGGACGTTGCGGTGACGGTGGGTCAGGAATCAAGTCTGTTGGATTCGGCCAGTGCTGGGGTAGCAATGGGCTGATCCCATGAATTGTCGTAAAATCACCAGAGGTAATGGGAGCAGGCAAACTTCGTGCGTCAGATGTAATGTCTTGAGCTAAGTTGAGATTTGCAGGCAATGATTCTATTTCGCCAGATGCCAAACCAATCCCGCGTAGGTGGACTTCAGTATCTGAGGCTTGTGACCCAGATTGCCAGTTCGCCTGACGAGTGTCGTCGGGAATCGGGGTTTGCGTCGCGAGTTGGCTGCGAGCCAAATCGAACTGAGTATCGCGAACGATCCGCGAGGGAATGTCATTCTCTTGCTGAGTTCCCCACGGTAGCCCATACCCATTAGGGATGGGATGGAAACCCTTGTTGGCAGCGTACCAGTGCACTGTCATCGCCATTCTCGGCGGGTAATAAGCATCAAAGTCAGTTACTGAACCAACAACCATTGCTTCAACCCCCATGAACTCAGCCAGTTGCTGGAAATCTTCACCACTCACTGGCTCGCCGTATTGTTGGCTGTAGATCATCCACTGGGTTTTTGTGACGCCAACCGGCAGTACCTCAAAACCTGGGATTGCTTGCAAAGCTGCATAATACGTTTCAGCCACCAATTCTGTGTCAACCGTAGGGTTCTCACTTTGGTTATAGAAAGGCAGAACCGCAACGCGTTGTACTTGTGGAAAGGGGTTGTGAATCTGCTCCGGTTGATAAGTTACCGGGAACAGAGAGCATCCCACACTGCTGAGCAAAAGAAGCAGTAGGATTGGGGTAGAACCCAGAAGATTGAGTTTCACGGAATTGCCGGCGCAAGGGTAGACGCGTAGTTCCTCCACCCCATTTCAAGTTATCGGTCAACGTCTCCGTAGGCTTTAGCTGATCAGAAAATTCTTCCTAGTTGATGCTTTTTTACAGCAGAAGATTTCAGACGATCATTTTGAACTTTTCGGTTTGGACTATGCAAAAAGATCTTTGTCAGCTGAGTCGTGATCGATTACCGGCTAGCCCAACGACCAACCGCTTCGCGGCTCACGTGTTAGCAATGGCTTCGCCTCGGGGCACCCAATGCACTCCATCGCTTCTTTATCCCACACGACTTTTTTTCCCAATCGGTAGGCAACGTTACCGAGGTGATTGGCTTCCGTGAGCGGGCCTGCATAGCTGAATGGACTTTCTGTGACTGCATCACCTCGACACGCATCAAGCCATTGCTGATGGTGTCCGCTGGGGGCTGGCAGAAATGGTTCAGGCGGCGTGAAGTCTTTGAAGTCGTTTTCGGGGAGCAGTAGATGTTTCCGGTAATCCGAGAGCAGCATGCCCTTTGACCCGACGAACAAGACGCCACTTCCCCACTGAGGGATGCCACGCTGTTTCCAAATCTCAGGTTTGTGTGTTCCTTGGTACCATGTCATGGTGACAGGTGGGCGTCTGCCAACATTGGGAATGTCTCTTGCTCCATATTCGTACACGGCGGTCATCGAAGCTGGGGCAATTTCTGGATGTGCCGGTGGACCGCTTGCCTCAACGGTGTTTGGTGCATCAAGACGCAAGGCCCAGAATGGCAGGTCATTCCAGTGGCTGCCTAAGTCAGACATGGTGCCGTTGCCGAAGTCCCACCAACGGTACCATTTTGGGCCGGGGAAATAGACTTGATGAAATGGTCGATAGGGTGCTGGGCCCAGCCAGAGGTCCCAATTTAGATAATCAGGTGGATTGATTGCTTCTTTAGGTCTGTTGGAAGCAGCGGATATATCGCGATTCTTTTTCGCAGCTTCCTGGCTCTGGAGTCCCCAGGCTCTTGAGACCCAAACGTGGACTTCGCTTACGTCGCCGATGGCGTCGCTCTGAATCAGTTCCACAACCCGGTGATAGTTCTTCGAGGCGTGGATTTGTGTTCCCATTTGCGTGGCCACACCTGCCTTTTCTGCAGCTTCCGTAAGTCGACGGGTCTCATCAATATTGTAGGCCAACGGTTTTTCGCAGTAGACATGCTTGCCTAGTTGCAGAGCTGGCATTGCGGCGTACGCATGGGTGTGTTCTGGGGTACTGACGACCACTGCATCAATGTCATCACCGATGGTGTCGTAGAGTTTTCGGAAGTCCTGAAACTGTTTCGCTTCGGGGAATTTATTTCCAGCACTCGTCAAAAATCGGTTGTCGACATCACAAAGTCCTACGACATCGACCGTGTTGGTTCCGGCGATTGTTTGCAGGTTACTACCTCCGCGTCCTCCAGTGCCAATGAACGCGATTTTCAGCCGGTCATTGGGACTAGCGAACGACGTTTGTGGGATGGTAGCAACCGCGGACACCGCAGCAGCTTGGGCGAGGAAATCGCGACGAGTGGATTGAGAATCGGCTTTCGACATTACACGCTCGCATAGGGAGGCGATTGGTTGGCTGAAAGTCTGTCCTTCAGCGCGGCAGGTGGTCTGAGTTTAGCGGATCCAGTCGGCCTAGAGGTTTTCAAGCCACGAAAAAAGGGAGTTCACGGACGTTGTCCGAGAACTCCCTTTGAGCGATTATCACGACTATCAGGCAGACTAAGCCGCTGCAAGGCGTGCGGCGACTGCATCCCAGTCAACCACGTCCCAGAATGCTGAGACATAGTCTGGACGCCGATTTTGGTAATTCAGGTAGTAAGCATGCTCCCAGACGTCTAACCCGAGCACAGGTGTGCCGCCGATGCCAGCGGTCTCCGCTCCCATCAAAGGGCTATCCTGATTGGCAGTGCTGCCAACTTTCAGAACTCCAGCGTCAACGTACAACCATGCCCAACCGCTTCCAAAACGCGTTGCAGCAGCAGCGGAAAACTGCTCTTTCATCGCATCGAGCGAGCCGAAGGCGGTATCGATGGCGGCTGCGAGATCACCCGTAGGAGAACCTCCTTTGCCGGGGCCCATGACGCTCCAGAACAGTGAGTGATTCGCGTGACCGCCGCCATTATTGCGGACAGCACCGAGCTTGTCTGCTGGAACGCTTGCCAAGGCTGAAACCAGATCTTCGATGGACTTGCCATCCAAATCCGTGCCGGCGATTGCGTCGTTCACCTTGTTGATGTACGCCTGATGATGCTTCGTGTGATGGATCTCCATCGTTCTCGCATCAATATGCGGTTCAAGTGCATCGTAGGCGTACGCCAGGGAAGGTAGTGTGAAGGCCATATCGTTGGACAACTCCGTGTACGGGGCGGGTGAAAAACTCTCTCAAAACGATAGCGGGCCGGCTAGCAATCGCAAGAGGCTAACCCGCTGTGTTGACCAGAATCTCGCTCATCAGATCGCTATTTGGACTGTCTTGAACCTGTTCATAGCAGACTTTCAAAGACGCATTTCGGCGATCTCGATTGCGGAATCAGTGCAGCGAAATGTGTACGGGTGGCTTGCTGGGGTGAGAACCGTCGCATTCTCGACGGTGGCTTTACTCAACTTCATTTCTATCCGCAGCGATATTTGCTGGTCAGCCCGCCATCGCCCTGCTTGCTTTGAAATGGGATTCAAAAACAGTGAAACGTGATTTTCTTTGACTCGGATGATTTCTGTCCGATGATCGAAAATGAAACCACGCAAATTTTCGATCACCAAATCGATCGGGACCCGAGTTACCATATCAAACTCATGTTCACCTGATGTGGTCTGAGAATCAAACCAGCCTTTCTAGCCTCACTTGAGGCTGTTCATCGCGCTGCCGGAGCCCAATTGAATGACCCTGTTACGAACGTTGTCTTTTAGTAGAGTGCTGTCGACTCGTGCGAGGATTGTTTCCTGAGTGTGACACCCATTGGAGTTCCAGGACTCCAAAGCTGGCGTTGAAGGCATCACCGCCCAAAATCGCTACTGTTTTATATGCTCAGCCGCTTGGCGGATGCGTTCCACTCGCCCGGTCGCGGTGGCATGGTCGCAGTTGGTAGCCAACAACAGGAAATCCTTTCTACCAAATCTCGCGACCATCTCGTCGTCACGGTTGTTCACGCTTCGTTGTGGCTGTCGGGATTGGCAAACCAGAATGAAACGCTGTTGTTGCGTTACAGATGTTGCAACCAACAACTTTAGATTGCGGCAATTCGGTCTACGGTAGACCGAATTGGTGGTCGTGGCATCGCATGCATCCGAAATGCTGAGCATCCGAGAGTCTAACGGCACCGAAGTGCCCGCATGAGTGTTGCTGTCGTGGGGCCCTTTTGCCAATTCTTGGTTTGGGAAAAAATATCAAGCAACGCAGTGTCAGATGTGCAGTCCCGTAATGTGCCCAAGTCGTGTTACACGGAGGTGTCGATGATCAATTGCTCATCGAGAGTCAGTTTGCCATGCTTCCGCAGAATCCGGTTCGGGGTACCCATTTTTCCGACGTCGTACAGCAAGACAACTCCTTCTGCGCGATAGCGGGCACTTATCCGCTTTGCCCATGCCGAGCAGCTGATGATCACTCTCTGGCAATGTGCTGCTGTCGGGGCATGTTTAGTCCTCAACGCGGAAAACAGCGAAGCCGTCATGCCCAGCCGAATCACATCGAAACCGCTTTTAAATCTCTCCTCAGTGTTCTGAGGGCCCACTGCTGAAGGTGTGGTATCCTGTCCTCACGGTAGTACTCGTCCCACTTGTTGTCACCTTACTTCGACAGCCTTGACTTGGAATTTGCCATCAAAATCGCTTTTATTTGGGCGATCTGCAGGGTTTATCTCTACCGTGACGGTTCAACCTTGATGCTAAAGTTGAACCTTGATGCTAAAGAGGTGTCGACATAGCTATTCAAAAGACCACGCCGCAAACCAGGCAGTAGCAAAAGTTAAGGATCACCAGATGGGGGGATTTTGCCTCGATACGCTTGAATGGTTGCGACTGCGACCTGCCGCACCTACGATGAGTTGTGTCGGATAACCAGATCTTGCTGCACTGAAACTGTTTCACACATTCGAGGTGCTGTCTCTTATACACATCTCCGAGCCCACGAGACCGAGGCTGATCTCGT
>CAJXTM010000354.1 GCA_913061385.1 uncultured Rhodopirellula sp.
CGAGATCAGCCTCGGTCTCGTGGGCTCGGAGATGTGTATAAGAGACAGATGCCAATAGCTGCCATCGAAATAGGCGTTATCCCAGTAATCTGGCGTCTGCCCCACACCGCCGCCGCCATGTCGCATCACTTCCGTGAATCCACGATCCTCTGGACGGTACGGATAGTTGTCACCTAAATGCCACTTTCCAAACATTCCGGTGGCATACCCGCTGTCTTTGAACACTTGCCCCATCGTAACTTCGTTCGCTCGCAACATGGAGCGTCCCATGATGGTGTGCCAAACCCCCGTACGATTCGTCCAGTGACCTGTCAACAAAGCCGCGCGAGTCGGCGAACAGGTTGGAGCCACGTGGTAATCGACCAACCTGACCGCATCAGCGTGCAGCGCGTCAATATTTGGCGTCTTAAGAACGGGGTTTCCGTGGCACGACAGATCGCCATAACCTTGGTCGTCTGTGATCACAATCACAACATTAGGCCTGGACTCTGCCAGCACAATGGAACAACGCAGCCCCAAAAACACACCAAAAAACAGCAGCAAAGAAAATTTCGGGAAACATCGAAGTGGCATGGATGAACCGCAACAGGTGGGAAGGATGAAAATTGGCGAGGCTATCCGCAAACGGTGGCTGCGAAACTCAGACGACGACAAAAACCGATTGTATAGGAATCGGTGTCATGGTGTTTGTGACGACATAGTTCACCAGCCCCACGCAGCGAACAGGCCCGAAGAAACCCCAATCCCGAGGGCGAAAAGCAACCGAATACCGGAGCAAAAAAGCCTCATCGGGGAGGACAACACGACCAAAAACTACGTAAAAACCGCAACTCACCGAGCATACAATCGCGAGTAGACTCATCCTGCACAGGCGACACCGGCAAGCGAGGGTTAACGAGCCTCTATAATCCCACAACTTCGTACCCTCGGCGATAGGAATCGCCGGAGTACTGGCAAACCCGAAGAGAAAACGAAAAAAGATGAAATCACAGTACGATTGCGTTGTCATTGGTGGGGGACCCGGTGGATCATCTGCTGCAGCCATCGTGGCCGAAGCGGGATGCGATACGCTGCTAATCGAGCGAGAGGCGGTACCGCGTTTCCACGTGGGAGAGTCACTTATGCCTGAGACTTTCTGGCCATTGCAGCGGCTCGGACTCACGGATCGTATCAAGGCGAACGGTTGGCAAGTGAAGAAAAGCGTCCAGTTCATTACGCACAAGGGAACTGAATCCGAACCATTTTTCTTCCGTGAGCACGACGATCGCGACTGCAGTGAAACTTGGCAGGTGGAACGCAGCGAATTCGACAAAATGCTGTTTGATCGCGCGGCAGAGTTAGGTGCAGATTGCTATGACCGCACTCGCTTGGTAGACGTTCGCTTCGACGATTCTGGCGCTGCCTGTGGCGTCGTTGTGAAGCAAGCCAATGACGAAATCAAGGAGATTGATTGCCGCGTCGTGATCGACGGAACGGGGCAACAATCTTTTGTCGCGAACAAATTAGGGCTGAAGCAAATTGACCCTGATTTGAAGAAAGCTGCCATTTGGACCTACTACAAGGATGCGGTGCGTGGTGAAGGGGATAATGAAGGTGCCACCATCATCATGAACACCGCAAACAAGGAGGCTTGGTTCTGGTTCATTCCGCTGTCGCGCGGGATCACAAGTATTGGGTGTGTTTCCGACAATGACTATCTGCTCAAGGGTCGCGGTAAGCCTGAGGACGTCTTCTTTGAAGAGCTCGATCGGTGCCCGGGACTGAAACCTCGTCTGGCCAACGCGACACAGCTAGGCGATATTCGTACTGCCAAAGAATTCTCCTACATGACAAAAGCGAATTCAGGGGATGGTTGGGTCCTCGTTGGTGATGCACTGGGATTCATCGATCCGGTCTACTCCTCAGGTGTCTACTTCGCCTTGGAAATGGGGGTGCGGGCAGGCGATGCTGTTGCCGAAGGACTCCAAAAGGGAGATTTATCCAAACAACAACTGGGCTCTTGGTGCGGGGACTTCAAGGAAGGGGCTAGACTCATTCGAAAACTTGTGCAGGCCTTCTACACGAAAGAGTTCAGCATTGGGCGATTCATGAAGGAGCACCCCGAACATCGTGGCAGCGTCACCAATCTTCTCATTGGGCGCATCTTTGACGAAGGTACAGCGAAAGTGTTTGATGACATGGATGCCTCCATTACCAAGGCGAAGGCCGCAGCAGCCCAGATGTAAGGGTCAGGGCTTCCTTACGGCGTCCCGCAGGCCTCATTCAGGGTGATTTTTGCTGAAATGCAAGCTTCTATTTTGACGCAATAAGTGCCAATGGCTACATTTAAGTAGCCGTGAACGCTTGGGTGGGACTCGGCTCGTCGAGCAAATAGATGACGATTCAAATTCCAGCCCACCCCTTCAATATCGGACTGGAGATCTTGTGAAGCTCTCGTATCCACCTCTCTTGATGATCGCCCTTCTGTGTTTTGCATCACAGCTTCACCCATCATTTGCCTGTGGAGCCGACCTGCCAAAAGAACTCCGACGGTCCAAAACGTATCGCCTGCTCGTAGCAAGCAGTGAAAAGACACGTCGACTTGCGATCGCCAACTTCAGACGCGAATCAATTCATCTCGATGCTGAAATAGTCCCTTTGGTAGCTGCAGCGAGACATAACATCGCTGAAGCAGAAACCGAGAGTAATCTAAGTACTAGTACTTCCGAGCTGCTCTACCTGTTGGGCTCTCTTCATGAACCGGAAGTTGAATCGGTTTTCGTCGATGCTTTGGAGTCGAAACTTCTCGCCATTCGGATTCTCTCGATCGACATCCTCGGACAATTTCAATTCCATGATTCGATTGAATTCCTGAAACGCCAACTCAGTTGCCCCGAGTACAGGGCCATGTACGGATTTCGCTTCAACCTGCTCAGAGCATTCACTCGTATGCATCACCCTGATGCCGTCGAATTCCTGACAACTGTTCACCCCAGCCTTGACGGCCAACTGCGCCACCTGATCAAGGAATCGCTTGAATCCGTTACGGTCAATGATTTCCTAGGCGATGATCAGCGATTTGCCAAATGGCAATCACGTAATGCTGACTCTGATGAAAAGGGAAAAAACGCCGACATCGACAAGGACAAAATTGTATTCAAAACGGCTGGCTATGAATCCGAAGCAATCAAATTTGAAAAACAGCAATACTATGGAATCAACATCAATGCACAACGTGTGATGTTCATCATCGATCACTCCGGCAGCATGGAAGATATCTGGGGGGGTATGAGTCGGCTCGCAAGAGCTAAACTTGAACTGATCAAGGTGATCAGGGAACTGCCAGAGGACACCGAATTCGCCATCATGTTCTACGAAACGAATGTGCGTGTGTGGCGGAAGGAATTGCTCTACGCAACCGAAGAAAACAAACTTGAGGCGATCGCATTCATTCGTAGACTCGGATTCGGCGACCGCACCAACACCTACGGAGCCCTCCGCAGGTCTCTCATCTTTGACAATGATCTGGAAACAGTGTTTCTTCTGACTGATGGCCGACCAACAATCGGGGTCACCGTCCAGCCAGAGCAAATCCTTGCCGACATCCTCGGTCGCAACCGTTTTCGTCACCTTAACTTCAACACCATCGGTATCGCTGTCAATCCCAGCACCGAGGCATTCTTGAAGCAACTTGCCGTTGGTTCCGGCGGTGAGTATCGACGCGCTTTGTAATCGCAAACCTCTGCATGCCGAATCAGGCAGCGGGAACAAGAAACCATTATGAGGCGGTATCGCGTTCACTGCGCTTTCGCACTTCGATCTGCCGGTGTACTGAATCCCAGACTCAACTTGCTTTTGTTCACAGAGGAAGTCTGAATCTGGCTTAATAAGCCAACACGGGATATCGTACGTGTGCCTAAGCTCTTCAGAACATCATTGCGTGCCGCGTTCCTAAGATTCATGCTTTTTGAATATTGCTGACCGAAACCCATGTCATGGCTCCCAACACACTCCACACTTCTCATCCGCAGCGACTGATTGCACAAATGAATCAACCCACGAAAACCACCACTCTACTCATTGCCTTGCTCGTCGTGGGAATTGGACACAACGCCGCGGACGACCCGATGCCAGCAGGCTTGCCTTCAGCGATTCAGAATCCTGGCATACCCAGCATCCTCGACGTAACCATTCTTAATTACAATGATGCTGGGCATGGCGAGATCTCCGTCAACAAGGTCCACAAGGCAGGTCGTGCGACAGCAGGACATGAGTGGGCCCCGCCAAAAGTCATCAGAGGATATGGTACCCCTGGTTCAGACAAAATTGCCGCACTCAACATTGTGGCTGGTACGCAGCACAAACGTTTCCTCGTCTTTCTGGACGGTGATCTTTTGTACTCAACGTACAATCACCGATTCCCGATTCGTAAGACAACACAGGGACAACTCGAGGTGGGGATAGGATTTAACGGAAGCGGCGGACCTTGGCTTGCGTTGAGTGATATCCTGAAGCGGATCCCCAAGTCAAAAACACTTATCCGTAATTATACCCGCTCAGCTGAACTCACAGAGGCTGAGGAACAAAGCGTCATTCAACTTGCTAAGCGATGTGGCATTAACAACATCGCCAAGATCTCCACTTACTTTCTTCGACCATCAAGTGACCGTGGTATCACCGTCGAAAGTGTAGAAGAGATCGACGGGCGAAATGTGTCCTGCAAGGCACTTCGCGTTGTGTACAACAAGTGGTCGCCACAGAATGATGGGCCGCGTGACACCGATACACAACTTGGTGACTTTTGGGCTGGCAAATCCCAAAACCGTCAACAAATCATACTCAAGGTCGACGACACCGAATATCGAACCTCATCGGTCACAGGACTTACCATCAAACAGTGCGAAACCATCCTCGCCGCGTTTTTGAAGGGAAACTACAAGCCTGCTGGTGGGACACGCAGCGACCTCGACAATGTCGACTGGACTCGTCCTCAAGGGTTTTACAAACGACGTGACGTAACCTCAGTCTCTTTTCCTCACAAGCAGAAAGGAAGCGGCTTCTTTGAATTGGAACTCCAAGGGATTAAGCCGCCGTTAACGGTCAACCAAGTCATGCAAGCTGTTCCTTAGGTACCTGACCATGCCAACATGTACGACAATGAACCAGTCACTTTTGTGCCTGTCGAAACTTCATTCCCTCCCGAGCCTAGGTAACAAAGATGAGGTCGCTGCAAATCACCAACAATTCGTTAGCCACGGTGATCTGTCTCTTATACACATCTGACGCTGCCGACGACTCCTTACGTG
>CAJXTM010000355.1 GCA_913061385.1 uncultured Rhodopirellula sp.
TCTACACGTAAGGAGTCGTCGGCAGCGTCAGATGTGTATAAGAGACAGATGTGACTGCGAGAACCGAAGGGTCCGGAGAAAATTGAAGAATTCGATTGTCGACCTGCAGGCCTCTGGCGGGGATGACCATCCACTCGGGACGCGGGTTGATCAAGAGTCTCACTCGCACATACATCCCACGAACCAACGCGGTGGCACCATTGACCTCGCGGGGCTCTCCGTTTGAATCTACATGCTGGTTGGGGGCGTCAACGACCACGCGGACCGGCATGGTTCGTGTGGCCGGATTCAGACCAATCCCGTCATAGCTCATCAATTTGGCGTTCCAGTAGTACTTCACACCTTCGCGACCGGCCAGTTCATATTCGACGATCGCTTTTGTTTCTGGCAAACTGTAGCCGCGGGAATTGGTGCGTTCACCAGTCTTGATCTCGCTGTTCGGAGCGGTCGGTGTTCCTGTTGGAACTTCAGGAGGCGATTCCTCTGCTTGATTGAGAACCCAGTAGAGTTGGTCCATTCGGAGGCTCGTTGCGACTTCAGCCTTGGACGTGTCATCAATGGTTAATAGCGTGGTTCCGCGGGCGACGAACGAATGAAGATCGACATTCTCGTTGACAATCACACCAGAGATCGGCGCACAAATCTCGGTGCGTTTGAGATCGTTTTCTGCTTTTCGTAACTGGGTGCCAGCAAGTGCTTCGGACACCATGATTTTCAGACGGCGTTCCTCGAGCAAGCTGAGTTGATTCTCAAGCGTTACCAATTGTTGTCGTGCTGCCAGCAACGCCCGTCTTGCTTTGTCGCGTTCGGCGGGACTCGTGAATCCGTCTCCAAGCTGGGTTTGGCGATCGACGTCTCGTTGTTGAAGGGACATGTCTTCCTTCGCGATTTCAATGGATCGTCTGGTGTTGTCCTTCTCTTGCTCGACTTCCCTCAGTGCCCGATATTCCTGTTCTTTCAATTGAGTGAGGCGATCTACCTCAAAGTCGTAATCCGTGGTGTCGATTTTCATCAACGGAGTTCCGACCTCCACGTAGGCTCCCGCTTCGCAGATCGGCATCTTTTCAATGATTTCACCGGAGACTTCAGTTGCTACTCGAACCTCTCGAAAGGGAGCCACGCTCCCGTCGACAATCAGTTGCAGCCGTTCGCCGAGTGATGTCAAAGTATGAAGACGTTCCACACGAACCTCGTTGAGAGCTTCAAGCCGCGAATTGTAGTCCGTTCCGGCCTCGGGCTTTTTCTCGGTTTGAGCGGTGCCCAGAATCAGGAGGACAGCAATCCCGCCAGCCAGCAAACTTGCCGGAATGACGAAATCAAACAGGAGTTTTCGACTGGTGTTGGCGAGTCGTGACATCAAGGTTTTTGTTTGCCGGGGGCGGTCCACTGTATGCAGACTTTCGCTCGGCTTGGGCTCGGGAGGCGAGATCAAAGTATCGACCATCTAAGTGACTTTTGGGGGTAAGACTTGCGTCCTGAAAAATTCCTGAGGTGTGATGTCAGCTGCCACTGGTCTCGGGCCGCTGTTGCAGCATCGAGACGTTATTGCAGGCTGCCAGCATCACTGCGGTGATGTGCTGACTTAATGATTCAATGTCGTAGTGCATTTGTCTTTGTTGGTCTGGAATCAGCACTTGGATCGCCTTGGCACCCACTCGGTAATAAAGGCATTGGCCAACCGTGCTGAAGGCTAAGTGCTGCAGGGTGTGGTCTGGCAATTCCGAATGAACCAATAGCCTCAGCGTCTCGGTCAACTGATCGAACAAAGGCCGGAAAACATCCTCGACGATGCTTTCGAAAATTGGGGTCGGGTTTTGCATTTCACGCATAAGAAGTTCAGTTTCCCAAGCCGATTCTTCGGCAGTGACAATGCGGGCAAGAAGCGTGTTGACTAATGCTTGCAAGGTTTCCTCTGGCTTTTCCAAGTCAGTATTGGGCGCTGGAAACCGTTTCGCGCGGGCCATTCGTAAGTCGTGAATGACCTGACGATAAAGTCCAAGCTTATCTCCGAAGTGATAGCCGACGGAGGCGATGTTGACGCCGGCAGTCGAGCAGATCTCGCGAACGGTCGCCCCGTCGTACCCCCGGGCCGCGAATACTGGCCCAGCGGCCCGTAAAATGCGGCTCCGAGTATCATTTGAGCGTTCATTGGGTCTGACTCCCAAATGGGGGCTCAGCGGTGATTGGAGCGAATTATGCGGTGAGTCTGCCACGGTGACCTCAAAACGACGAATTTCCTGTCATGTAAACAGCTGTTTAAAACAATCGTTTAAATTGAGGAATTGTCAACCACATGGCTCTGGAAAAAGATCGCTTTGCAGACTTCTAGGCTGTCAATCTGATTCGGGATTGACGGTCCATGGTGACCGTGATCATCCTTTGGCGCTCAGGGCACTCGCCGTCGGTATGCGAGGGTCTGCCAGATTCCACTTAAGTAGGTGATACGCGATGAATTCCGCTTCTGCTTCCAGCATTCAAATTCAACTGCCCGATGGAACGCTTGCGGAGCATCCATTCGATACCACGGCCATGGATGTGGCTTTGGGAATCAGCGAGGGGCTAGCCCGCAGCGTGATTGCTGCGGATGTTTCCGGCCTCGTGGTCGACGCCGATCGCCCGTTAGGTGAATTGTCCACCGGAACGGAACCTCTCTCTCTGACTTTGTTGACTGGCCGAGACGAAGCGGCGTTGGGGGTACTGCGGCACTCAGCGGCGCACGTCATGGCGCGGGCTGTGATGCGGCTCTATGATGGAGTTTCGCTCGCTTTTGGGCCGACCACCGAAGGCGGGTTTTATTACGATTTTGACCTTCCTGAAAAAATTAGTGAAGATGACTTTCCCAAGATCGAAGCGGAGATGAAGCGCATCGTCAAGGAAAAGGAGCCTTTTGAGCGTTTCATTCTGAACCGTGAGGAAGCGAGAAAACTCTGTGATGATCTGAACCAAGACCTAAAGGTGGAGCACATCGAGACTGGTCTTTCGGATCAGTCCAGTGTCAGTTTTTATCGTCAGGGTGAATTTGTCGATCTTTGTCGAGGGCCGCATATTCCGGATGCCGGCAAGATCAAAGCGATCAAGTTGATGAGCATTGCGGGTTCACACTGGAAGGGCGATACATCAGGTCGTCAATTGCAGCGTTTGTATGGAACTGCTTTCTTTGACAAAAAGCAGCTCAAAGCATATCTCGAGCAAATCGAAGAGGCCAAACGTCGTGATCATCGCGTGCTTGGCAAGCAACACGGTCTTTTTTCGATCAGCCCGGAGGTTGGGGCGGGGCTTTGCCTTTGGCTGCCCAAAGGTGCCAGGGTTCGTGTCGCATTGGAGGACTTTTTGCGTGGAGAATTGTTGTCACGCGGTTATGACCCGGTTTACAGCCCGCATATTGGTCGAGTCGAGATGTACGAGACCAGCGGTCATTTTCCCTACTACCGGGACAGTCAGTTCGCTCCTTTGTTCGGCAGTGAGGTGGGCGGCATGCTTGATGCGTGGAGCGAGCGTCTGCAGGAAGGAACGCTTGATTCAGATGGGGAAGACAAATTAATGGCAGCCGCAGAGGTTTTTGGTGTCAAGCTTGCTGATTATCGCGCATCAGCATCGACCGAATCAAAGCGCAAAGTGTTGCATGATTGGCAGGTTAATAATGAGCGTTACTTGCTGAAACCGATGAACTGTCCGCATCACTGCCAGATTTTCAAAGCGCAGCCTCGCTCATACCGGCAGTTACCGCTGCGTTTGTTCGAGTTCGGGACTGTTTATCGACATGAACAGACCGGTGAGCTCAACGGCATGCTGAGGGTCCGTGGCTTGACGCAAGATGACGCGCACATTTTCTGCACAGCTGAGCAGGTGGAGCAAGAGTTTCGAGCGACCATTGAATTGACCAAATTTGTTTTGGAGTCGGTTGGCTTAGACGATTACAGCGTTCAGCTTTCCTTGCGAGATCCTGACGGCGACAAATATGTTGGAACGGAGGAAAACTGGGATCATGCTGAAGCAGCATTGCGTGGTGTTTTGCAAGGTTCAGGTTTGGCATTCAACGAAGAGCCTGGTGAAGCAGCGTTTTACGGTCCGAAGGCTGACTTCATGGTGCGGGATTGCATTGGCAGGTCTTGGCAGCTTGGAACCGTCCAGTTGGATTACAATTTGCCGGAGCGTTTCAAGCTCGAATACAACGGTAGCGATAACGCTGCTCACCGCCCGGTGATGATTCATCGTGCTCCCTTTGGATCTCTGGAGAGGTTTACCGGAATGCTGATCGAGCATTTCGCGGGGGCGTTTCCGCTTTGGCTGGCACCAGAGCAAGTTCGAGTTTTGCCACTGAGCGACAAGTCACTCGATTATGCGGTGCAGGTCGCCAAAGAATTGGAGGCGTCAGGTCTGAAAGTGACAGTCGACAACAGCGGTGGAAAAGTTCAGGCCAAAATCCGTAATGCCCAATTGGAGTTGGTGAATTACATGGCGGTCGTCGGCCCAAAAGAGGCAGAGGCTGGGCAGGTGGCGTTACGTGACCGCATCGATGGCGATTTGGGGTCGATGCCCACGGCCGAGGCCATTGCCCGCCTGAAGCAGGAAATTGCCAGCAGGCAGGTGCGGCAGGTCGTCAAAGGTGATTTTTCCGCCGCTGCGGTGGACTCCGACGCGGTCGGAAATGAGTACTAGGAAGACTGACTCAGCATTTGTTGGCTTTTTTGGCGTTCATAATGATGCTTTTTACGGTATTTCGGGCTTCAGATGGGGCTGCTGGCCGATTCCCCTGCATGCGTTTCGGTCTTCAGCCCGATGGGTACTTATACTTTAGGAATGCGTTGTCTCAGTAACGCGTTTGTCACCGAGGCCCGGTTTTTCTCTCTTTCTGGTTTGGATGTGATGCGATCATTGATCCCACAGCTCTGCTTGTTCGTTGCGTTTTTTGCGGCACCTTCGGTTTTCATGGCATCTCGGTTGGATGCTGCTGGACTCACAACGAAGGAAAAGAAAACAGTTCAGTCGGTGAACGCAAGCGTTCTGAGAGCTGGGAAAAGTTACGCAGCCGAAGACTTTGATGCGTCTGCGGAGCACATCTTGGCTGCCATCAAGCAGATTGAAGAGGCTGCCAAAGGGGGGTCGCCCAAACTGTATGACTCTTTGCTCCCAGCGATGCAGCGAATCGAGAAGGCGCGGACTTTGCTCGACTTCGAGGGAGTCACGCTTCCGACCTTCACGCGACCAACGCGTCCCGAGGACTGTCTCTTATACACATCTCCGAGCCCACGAGACCGAGGCTGATCTCGT
>CAJXTM010000356.1 GCA_913061385.1 uncultured Rhodopirellula sp.
CACCCCAGATCGGAATACCCCAAATCATCGGCAAGAATTAGGACGATATTCGGGCGTTCGTCCGTTCGCTCAGCAAACGCGACCGATCCTAACAGACTCGTGAACCAAGCCGCCAAACAAATACTACGCATGAATCGTTTCATATTTCAGCTTTCAACAATCTATGTCTGCCTTGAACCAGTTATCAAAAAACGACCACACACCGACCGTGCCTGGAAGGGTGGACAGCCAATGCGTTAGTGCCGCTTTCGAACCTAGCGAAACCAGCAATCCCTCAAAGACTTTGCCACCAACACCGCATTCATACGCAGAAAAGCATTCTCCTGCGTGCTGCTTTTACAAGCCGACGTGGTCACAAGTAACATTATCTCTAATGACGGTCAAACACTCCCAAGACTCACCCACCTGCTTTTTGCAGCGGAGAGAGCAACCTCAATAACAAGTTTTCTTGCTACTCGTGCGCAACCTCGATGCGAAGTGGCCAACCGGGAATGCGTTTCTGATCTGGCTCGCGCTCCGCGTTCATACTGTGCAACTCACAGATAATTGTCATCTCTTGTTTATTGAACCTAACCATTCCGTATCCGTTCGCCCCAGGTGCAGTTGCCGCGACGGTAATTTTATTTCCGAAACGATCGTGATGATTCCCCGAACCGTCGATACCCGGTATTTCCCGTCCCTGCGGTGGTACAGCGGGGCCCCACTTACGATTTTGCTTGGAAGCGAACGCCGGTACAGAATAGCCCCATGGCCCGTCACCCCACGCGTCTATTCCGTGCTGATGCAGAGTTCCGAAGTGAATATCGCCTGCGAGCATGATCGCTTTTGAAGGTGCAATTGCTGCTAACGCTCGATTGCGTGCAGACTGTGGCCATCCGTTTGCGTCCATGTCCCCATAACGAACATCGTAATTACCGATATTCACGAAAGGAGATTGCGACAAAACCGCTGCAAGCTTCTTTTCCTCAGCAACCTGCAAAGCCCATTCACGTACGAACGCTTCTTGAATTCCTCCCAACAACTGCAAATCGGCCCTATCCAACAGCGACGCATCGAACGCCGGATCCATGATCACCTCTGGTGTACGGTTCGGACGCTTCGACAGTGGATCATTGATCGCTTTCGTGACAACCTCCGAAGGCGGCGATTTGAATTTCCGGTCTTCCAATATGGCAAAGCTTACGCCGCCGTACTCTAGCGCCGTGAAGTAGGCATTGATCCCATCACCCCATGGACCTTTCGCTGCTGCATCAGGTAGATGCCATGTCTGAGTCTCTTCCACTGCGTTGACCCACAGTGGATGCTGTGGATAGCCGCCGGTGGTACGATCGCCAATCATCCGCCGCCCCCCATCTCCCCACAGATCACTGGCATAAACATCGTGATCGTCGGTGATCATGATCGACGGTCGGTCCTTCAGCAGATCGCGGAAAGTGAGACCAAACTTGCGCCATTTCGCAAGATAGTTTGCCATCGCTTCAGGAACTTCCGACTCATTTTCACAGAGAACCACCTCACCCCCTGCGTTACTCTCATAAATCTGATCTCCTGCAAAGAACACCAGATCGGGGTCCTGCCTGATCATTTGCGCAACGGCTAATTCATACGGAAACCATTTATCATTCACACAAGCCACAACCATCAAATCAAGAACCTCTGCATTCTTGGGATTCGCTCGGATGATTCCCTCTAAACTGCTCTTGCCCGATTTGATTCGATACGGCACCTCGCTCTCCTGCTGCCAATCCTCAACCCGGAACACCGCCATGGCTGTCAGTGAATCAATTTGTGAATCCATCACTTTTCCCCAGACTCCCTGATGGTTTAGCCACAACTCCGCCGAGGCATCCACAGGATTCAAGGGATCCGCATCAGTATGTGCGGCGATCTTGAGCGTATTGTTTGCCAATCCATATTGGCTCCACAACAAGGACGGCACCGCTTCACTAGAGTTATTCAGTCGCTCGACGGAAACGAAGTACGCCCCATGAGTCTTCCCGTCTGGTGCTGTTAGCCACGTTTTCAGTTCGGTCGGACCCACTGGCAATTCAAGATCGAATGACACGCTCGATTGTTCATCAGGGCTGACGATTTTCTGCGTTGCTTCTTGTCCTGCGATCCGAACGCGTGCCAAGGACGAATCGATGGGCCGATTGATCGAAGTGGGCCACCTCGACAATGTGAAACGGTACTTACCTGGCGTGGCAACTTCGATGGCCCAGCTCGCGTTGGCAATTTTTCGTCGCACAACATGGGAACGGGCCCATGGTGGTCCACCCGTTGGCATGACCCATTCTTGACTGGTAATGTCAGTCGGATTCTCCAGATCGCTCCCGATGAGGATCCGCGAGGGTACCATGCCAGACCGCACAGACTGATACCACTTTAAATGGGCATCACGAAGGCGTTTGAAAGCGTCGGGGAACTTTGCGGCGACATCTGTCCGCTGCATCGGATCTTGCTTGATGTCATACAGTTCGCGGCCTTCCACTAGCCTCCATCGCGAAGTCATCGCAGCACCGATCAACCAAGGATCATCAGGTTCCCAAAATCCATTGCCGCCGTGCATCTGGGTATGCAATATTCGCTCAGGCCAATCGCCAGGGTCATCGGTCATCAAGGTCACCAAGGACTTACCATCAAGGGGAGGCCAGTCTGCTGGTCGCTGCAAATCGCAGAGTTCCATTAATGTTGGTGTCAGATCAAAATGCATCGCCAACGACTCGACTTCCTTCGGCTCGCTGAACTGTTCACCGTAGTGTCGAATGAACAGCGGAACCCGATGCCCACCCTCGTACGCCGAACTCTTTCCACCACGCCGATAACCGTTTTCGCTTGGGTCCAAAGGGAAACCGGTAATCCTTCCCCCCTCACCGAATAAGGCTCCTGCCGAGGTGCCATTGTCTGTCAGGAAAATCAAAATCGTTTCAGATTCAAGCTGCTCATCGTTTAAGAATTCACGCAACCGTCCAAGGTTCCAATCCAAGTTTGCGACCATACCCATGAACGCAGCTTGTGTAGGCGGACAGCCCGCGTCCAAGTAGGGCTTCTTCCAATTTTCACCGACCAGGTAAGGTCCATGAGGCGCATTGGTAGCCAGATAGACAAAGAACGGTTTATTTCCACCTGCATCCGTCAACACGCCGTCCATGAAGCTCATCGCCTCGTCAAACCATACATCGGTGCAATATCCGTCGAATTGTTTCCACTTGTCCCCCACCAAATAGGTGTCGTCAAAATAATCATTGCCCCAGTAATCGGAGATTTGTGTGACCCCACCACAACGATGCCAAACCGAACGCTCGAACCCTTTGTCCATCGGTCGGGCGGGTGCATTATCCCCTAAATGCCACTTCCCAAACATTCCTGTCGCATACCCGTTGATTGTGAAAAGGTCTCCAAGCGACTTTTCACGCTTGTGAAGACTGGTCCGCCCAGACGAGGTGCGATAGGCACCGGTCCGCGCGGGATATCTACCAGTCATCAATGCTGCGCGTGTTGGGGTGCAAAACGGCGCGACATGAAAATCGGTGAAACGTATTGACTCGGAACTCAATGCGTCCAAATTCGGTGTTTTGAGCGTCGGGTTACCATGGGCGGACAAGTCACCGTAGCCCTGATCATCACTCATGATCACGATCACGTTGGGTCGTTTTGCCCGCTCGCCCAAAGCGTCAGACGCTGACATCAACAACATCACGCCACAAACCGCAAACAGTCCCGTCAATCGAGATACACACGCTCGCATAAGGTTACAATTCCTTGATGATAAGATTGTTTCCGTCTGTGTCGCACGTTCACGACCCAGCCTGACGCTACACCAAATGACATTACACAACAGCCAATGGCCTTGCACAGAAGTGCCACAGCTCTCATTTGCAGCGTTATCAACAGCTTACCGAATCGCACGACCGGCTGCCCGTACATTTATTGATTATCGTTGCTATTGAGATGCATGCCGCAATCACAGAAGCTCGGTGTGCTCTGTTAGCATCTCCCCCACAGCAATCCATTTCCCGGTACCCCCACGCCAGCTCTTCATGTCCCATTTTCGTCGCCGTAGCTTTTTGACTGCGGCTCCGTTCATCCCGTACTTGATCTCTGACTCAGTTGCCGCGGCACAACGTCACGACGCGTTCCCTGAATACAAAACCGAAAATGCGGAGATTGTGTTCCATACAACCGATGGGTATCCCGAAAAATGGCAGACCCTCTATCAAAACACGATTTATCATTATGCAAAGCGATGGGGACACGTCGGGCCTACACACATTTTCTTGGTTGAAAATGCGGACTGGGATCCGGCGACGATGACAAAAAGCCGACACAAGCAATTGACCGAATCCCAACGTTCTCTCAAACAAAAGTTTGCGAAACTTCAAGGACACGATTCTGATGGACAATTTCTTGATTGGCAAACCGGAAACCATTGGGCTGGCTGGAGTATCAGCCCTGCCCACCTAACCATTACTATGACCATGTCGCCACTGCGTGACGCGGACCAGTTTGTGATTGGTCCGATACACGAATACACGCACGCTCTACAAACCGCCCACGGCTTCGCACGCGAAGCGATCGACGGAAATCAGATGGGACACTCTCGCTGGACTGGGCCTGCCTGGTGGCGAGAAGGATCCGCAGTACTCATTTCATACCTCTATAGCTACCATCACCCTGAACTTTTCAAAACAATAAAAACCAGCCTCTCTTGGCAACGGTTCAGCCATGAGTTGAATCGCAATTTGGATCTCTACCAGAAGGCGAAAACCCCATTGCGGGTTGGTGTCACACATGATGATTGGCAACGCCTCGAAAAAATCAACAAAGTACACCCAGTCATTTATGCTGGTGGCTCGGTCGCGTGTGCCCTTCTTTTGAAACGCTGTCGCTCACTCAAAAATTTAATGGCGTTTCTGCCGAAGGTATCCAGATTGGGATGGGAACCGGCCTTTGAACAGCATTTCGAACTCAGTTTAGACGAATTCTATGATAATTTTGAAAGGCACGCTTCAGAAGCATCCGCGGAATTAGACCGAACTCCGCAGCCAGACAATTGGGCCGAGTTTCTAAAGAACATTCAATCGAGCAACTGATTACTCGAGCCAAATCAGAAACACTGCAAAACGATGTTTCGCTTCGCCTTGGAAAGGCGTTTGGCGGGCAGATGGTATCCCCCCGCATCCTACTGACAGCATATAATCAAAGCTGTCTCTTATACACATCTCCGAGCCCACGAGACCGAGGCTGATCTC
>CAJXTM010000357.1 GCA_913061385.1 uncultured Rhodopirellula sp.
ATCTACACGTAAGGAGTCGTCGGCAGCGTCAGATGTGTATAAGAGACAGAGTAACGACTGGGGGTGATACCGAAGTTCTGCGAAAACTCACGCTGCAACTGGCTTACCGACAAGTGAACATGTTCTGCCATGTCCTTGACTTCGATGTACTTTGCGTGGTTGTCGATAATGAACGATATGACTCGAACCAGCCGACTGTAGCCTGCGGAGTCATCAGCGGAATATTCATATGGGCGTTTCACCCCAGCAATCCCGACAACCTTCTCTTCTTGATCCAAAAGAGGGATCTTGCTGCACAAGTACAAACGTGGAACGCCATTTTTCCCAGGTACCATCCAAACCTGATCAGATAATGATTCTCCCGTCGTAATGACACGTTGATCCTCTGCTACGTATTGCGCGGCGATAGCTGGCGGAAAAAAGTCAAAGTCTGTATGACCGATCAGCTCGTCCGGATGACCAGCGCCCACGACATCACAAACAACGCGATTGGCACGCACAAAACGACTCTCAGCGTCCTTGATGTACATATAGACGCCGGGAATCGAATCAAACAAATCCAATAGCGTTCTGGGACGCGCGAGTTGTTTGAAAAACTGATCCTGCCAGCACAGCGGATTATTTAAAACTTCGGTCATGCGGTAAATGTACAATTTATTGCGAGGTAACTACAAGACGGCAGAGATACAAATATGGATGATTTAACGAAATCAAACTCTGAAACCCCCAGGCTGTTCATGAACCACTCGCTCAAAAGAAAGCACAGCATGCCCCCAGTCCACAGTAGTGATATCACAGCGGAACTGTCCAATAAAATGCTCACCGCCGCGATTACCAAATCAGACGGTCTTGGACTGCGAATGAATATTGCGATTGTCGACGCGGGAGCAAATCTGAAAGCATTCCACCGAATGGATGGGGCTTGGATCGGCAGCGTCGATATCGCATGCAAGAAAGCGCGAACAGCGCGGTTCTTTGATATGCCAACAGGTGAAATCGGTCAACTCTCTCAACCCGGTGGAACCTTGTACAACATCGAAAATTCAAATGGTGGCCTGATCTCGTTCCCAGGTGGTTTACCGATCACCAACGATCAGGGCACGGTGATCGGAGCCATTGGTGTTTCGGGAGCATCGGTCGAAGAAGATCATGCAGTCGCATCCGCTGGCCTGGACGCCGCAATCGGAGCCGTCAACTGAATTCCGCCTAACTTTCAATGCGGATGCTGAATACCGCAGGTTCCATCACATAGCACACTCGCAACAGTATTACTGTTTCGCGATTATGTAGCCGTCTTTGAACTTCAGCGGTTAAGCTAAGAGAGAAATTTCACTCACCCATTCATACGACGAAAAGTTACATGCGCGGTTTTGTCCCTATCATCACCATTATCGTGACCTTTGCGACGGGCACCTTAGCCCATGCTGGTGACGAGCTTTCATTCAATCGCGACATCCGACCAATTCTTTCGGACACCTGTTTTTTCTGTCATGGTCCTGACTCCGAGCATCGCGAAGCTGATTTGAGGCTCGATACCGAAGAGTTGGCGAAGCAGGATGCCATCGTTCCAGGTGATGCAGGCATGAGTGAACTGTTCTCAAGAATCACGACAACCGATCCCAATGAATTGATGCCCCCACCCGAATCCGGCAAGCATCTCAATCAGAAGCAAATCGATCTGCTGAAACGCTGGATCGACGAAGGCGCGATCTATGAGCCGCACTGGTCCTATGTCTCGCCAAAACCACAGTCCACACCAGATAACGCAAGTGCATGGTCTCGTGATCCGGTCGATGATCACATTCTGGCGAAACTACCAAAAACACTGAAAAGTCCGTCACCTGATAGCCCACGCCATACCTTGATTCGCCGAGTCACATTTGATTTGACTGGCCTGCCACCCACACAACAACAGATCGAGGCATTCGTTGGCGATACGGGTCCGTTGGCCTATCAAAAAGCTGTTGATCGTCTTCTCGCTTCACCGACATTTGGCGAACGGATGGCGACCTACTGGCTTGATTTGGTGCGCTACGCCGACACCGTCGGCTATCACGGGGATCAAGACCACAATATCTCGCCTTACCGTGATTATGTAATCGATAGCTTCAATGACGACCTGCCATTGGATGAATTCACACGCCATCAGTTAGCTGGTGATCTACTGAACGATCCCACACCTTCTCAGCGTATTGCAACCGGCTACAACCGGCTTTTGCAAACAACGCACGAAGGTGGGCTGCAGCCCAAAGAATATCTCGCTATCTACGCGGCAGATCGCATCCGAAATGTCTCAGCAGTCTGGATGGGAGCCACGGTCGGATGTGCTCAATGCCATGACCACAAGTACGATCCATATTCAAGCAAGGACTTCTATTCGATGGTGGCATTTTTTGCCGACATCGATGAACAACAACATTTTAAAGTTGGTTCCAATTCTTTGCCGACCAAGCGTCCACCCGAAATCGCTGTGGGAAGCCGATGGCAGCGAGAGCGTGCGGAAGAGATTGAATCACAATTGACAACGCTACAGAACCAACTGAAAACAGTTGATCCAACGCAAGCAAGGATCATCAACAGCCAGGTTGTCGAATATCAAGCCGAACTGGAACGATTTAAGAAGACGAATCGGCTGACAATGGTCACCCAGGCTGTTGCACCGCGACAGATTCGTGTGCTGCCAAGGGGAAATTGGTTGGATGAAAGCGGGCCAATCGTTGATCCAGCAATACCAGAATTCCTCGGGAAACTGGATACAAATGGAAAACGTGCTACACGGCTCGATCTGGCAAACTGGCTTCTCGATGTGGACAACGGCGTTGGGGGACTAACTGCTAGAGTCTTTGTGAATCGTTTTTGGTATCTGCTTTTCGGTCGCGGGATCTCTCCGTCACTCGGAGACTTTGGCGGTCAAGGACAACCACCAAACCATCCTGAAATGCTAGACCAGCTTGCCCTTGATTTCGTTCAAGACGAATGGAGCGTGAAACGCATGATGCGACGCCTTGTACTTTCCCGCACCTACCAGCAAGCCTCAGACACGACCGAAACACAACTGCAGGAGGATCCCTATAACCAATGGTTCGGGCGCCAGGCCCGCTATCGCCTTCCTGCTGAAATGGTTCGAGACAATGTGCTGACAGTGAGCGATCTGCTGATCAGCACTGTTGGAGGCGCAAGCGTGAAACCCAGTCAACCCGCAGGCTACTATCGTCATTTGAACTTTCCGAGACGCATCTACTCACCACACTTGGATCAACGCCAATATCGGCGTGGAGTCTACATTCATTGGCAGCGACAATTCTTGCACCCAATGCTCAAGGCATTGGATGCGCCGAGTCGCGAAGAGTGTACCGCCCAACGAGCCCGATCCAATACACCCTTAGAAGCTCTGGTCATGCTCAACGACCCATCCATGATCGACGCTGCAGTAGCCTTTGCCGCTGACCTATTAAAAGTTGTGGACGAAAACTCACCAACAAAGATCAAGCGCGCATTTGAGTTAACAGTCTCTAGGAAACCTGACTCTTTCGAATTGGCTGCTTTGAGCAAGTTGCTCGAATCTGAAATCAAGCACTACAGTGCCCAGCCTCAAGACGCTGAAAAATTGCTTGATACAGTCGACAAGAATATCGACTTTCAAACAGTAGATCCTCAAGAACTTGCGGCTTGGACTACGATCACGCGTGCTCTTCTGAATCTGCAGGAAACGGTTACCCGATACTAGAAACTCTGCACACACACCATTGCAATCGCATTCCACCCCCGGTGTAAAACCATCGCTATGAAACAGTATTCAAACCCACTCAATCGACGTGCATTCCTCTCCAATAACGGAGTCGCTGTTGGCAGTGCGGCGCTGGCATCCATGTTGGCAACCGAATCGAACGCGGCAGAAAGGGTCAATGCGGGTGCCAGGGATGACGTACCACATCATCTTCCAAAAGCAAAACGCGTTATTTTTCTTTGCATGGCCGGCGGTCCATCTCATCTTGAAACATTTGATTACAAACCGGAACTGGAGAAACTCAATGGTAAACCGATGCCAGACTCCTACACTGCGGGACAACCAATTGCCCAACTGCAGGGAAAAGAATTGAAGTGCCAAGGCCCGTTGACCAAATTCGCAAAGTATGGGCAGTCGGGTCAGCTGATCAGTGACTATCTTCCCTACCATCAGAAGATGGCCGATGACATTTGTGTTATACGATCCATGGTCACCGAGCAGATCAACCACGATCCAGCTCACACTTTCATGAACACGGGCACAGCTATTAGTGGAAGACCATCGATGGGATCATGGGTCACCTATGGGTTAGGGAGTGAGAGCGAAAATCTACCAGGGTTTGTGGTACTCACCAGTGTCGGTGGTCGCAATCCCCAACCGATCGCTTCGCGGCAGTGGTCAGCAGGTTTCCTCCCCAGTCGATATCAGGGAGTGGAATTCAGCGGTAGCGGACAACCAGTGAACTACGTCGACGCCCCCGCAGGAGTACAAGGACTTCAGCAACAGCGGCTGATTGAAACCATTGGCAAACTCAACCAGCATCGCTTGAAATCAACAGGTGACCCGGAAATCGAAACACGCCTGGCCAACTATGAAATGGCGTTCCGGATGCAAACCTCCGTACCTGATCTGGCAGATGTATCAGATGAACCACAACACGTTCTCGACATGTACGGTGCCAAACCGGGCGACGGATCCTACGCCTCTAATTGTCTGCTCGCCAGGCGACTTGCCGAACGTGGGGTGCGGTTCATTCAGCTTTATCACCGTGGTTGGGACCACCATGGTGGACTGGAAAAGTACATGGATATCTGTTGCGGATTGACTGACCGTCCAACCTGGGCGCTGCTTACCGATCTGAAACAGCGTGACATGCTTAAAGATACGCTTATCATTTGGGGCGGTGAGTTCGGTCGAACACCGATGTTCCAAGGAAAAGGTGGGGCAGGTCGTGACCACCACATCAAAGGTTTCTCCATGTGGATGGCTGGCGGAGGGATCAAACCCGGGCACAGCCACGGCGCCACCGATGATCTCGGCTACCATGCCGTGGATGACGTGGTGCATGTCCGTGACATGCACGCCACCATGTTGAACCAATTGGGAATCAACCATCGCGACTTCACTCACAAATTCCAAGGACTGGACATGAAATTGACGGGCGTTGAACAAGCTCGAGTAATCGACCCCATCATCTGTCTCTTATACACATCTCCGAGCCCACGAGACCGAGGCTGATCTC
>CAJXTM010000358.1 GCA_913061385.1 uncultured Rhodopirellula sp.
CGAGATCAGCCTCGGTCTCGTGGGCTCGGAGATGTGTATAAGAGACAGGCACACGCTCAGTGTGCCGGCCGTTTTTTATTGACAGACGAGAGCAAGTCATGAAAAACGGATACCACAGCACAGTAATTTTTAATGAACCGAAATTTTCCCGATCCGAAATCCCCCCGAACCTACGAGCGTTAACAATGACGTGCTCCCTCAATGCGAATGGCGAACCTCGCTGCGACAAAACCTGAATTTCCCCGGTACCAATTCCCATTTTGCTGACACCAGACCAGCTTGGCATTCATTGCTGGCAAACCCTTACTCGATACATGCCGACTTACGAATTTTCATTCGCCGCGTGCCAGGCAACAAATCCAAGCATTCAAAACAGTACGATTCAAGCCTATACATCACATTGGATGAATCGATTATCTTATCCAACAGGCACTCCCACCCCGTCCAGACCAGCAGGTAATTCATGTCCACTGCGAGCACTGAAATTCAGGCATTAACAGCCGTTCAATTCACAACGCCCAAGAAGTTCCTGAAGTTCTGCCACAACGATGGCAAACCTCACGGCGGCATCATCAATGGTCAATCAACTCGCGGATCAATGAATGCAACCTTTGAGACCATTGACCCCGGTTCACTGGAAACCCTGGCCACGATTTGCGAAATGGGACAAGACGAAGTTGACTTGGCGGTTTCGGCGGGGCAGCAGGCATTTCACGGCAACGGGAACAACGGTTGGCGAGACCTTCCGGTCGAGGAGAAATGCGCTTTGGTGATGAAATTGGTGAAGCTTTGCGAGCGTGACCGAGATGCATTGCTTGCGTGCGAGATTCGTGATGGTGGTAAGGTCTCTGAATTAGCCGAGGGTGACTTTGCACAAATCCGCGCAACGGCCGAATACTTCTGCGATGTCGCAAAACGAATCCCTCTGGGCGACGGCTCCAAACTACAGGTAGCCGACAACATCGAAGGATACACCTACCGGGAACCATGGGGCGTTGTGGCGGGAATCATTCCTTGGAATTATCCGATCGTGCTGACATCGTGGTTCATCTTTCCAGCTTTGCTTTCCGGTAACTGTGTCCTGATCAAACCCGCAGAGGACACGCCGCTTTCAGCTTTGTACATCGGCAAACTTGCCGAAGAAGCGGGCTTTCCGCCTGGAGTCATCAATGTCTTGCCCGGACGTGGTGAACTGACCGGCCAATTCATGGCTGAGCATCCGGGCATTCGCTACATTTCGTTCACCGGCTCGCCTGGCGTTGGGCAACACATTTTGCGGACTTGCGATCGGCATGGCACGCGAATGAAACGTGAGATGGGTGGAAATGGTGCTGCGATCGTTCTTGAAGACGCTGACCCTCAGGCTGTCGCACGCATGATTGGCCGGCACACGAATCAACACTTCGGGCAAACGTGCTGCACCATTCATCGTGTATTCGTGGCCCAAAAGATTGCTGATGATTTCATCGACGCCCAACGAGAGTTCTTTTCGGATCTGAAAATTGGCTATCAGGCAGATGAGGGGACTCAACTGGGCGCCGTCATCAATTCCACACAGCGTTCCCGGATTCTGGCAGCACAAAAAGAGGCGGTCACGCGAGGCGGGCAGCCGATCTTGGGTGGCGGTGCGGCGGAAGTCGAAGGTCGAGAAGGTTTTTATATCAAGCCTGCGATCTATCGTGCATCACCGGATGTGAACTGCAATCCAGCCGAAGTCTTCCATGCTTTCGCAACGATTTGCCCCGTTTCTGACACCGAACAGGCACTGCAACTCGCCAACAGCACCCCGTACGGCTTGGGTGCCAGTGTGTGGACAAGAGATATTGCGCGTGGTGTTGAACTTGCAAAACAGTTCCGCGACGGAACCTGCCAAGTCAATTGCCACAACACGATCGCCTACGGTTTGCCATACGCAGGGCAGGGTATCTCTGGTGGCCCCGGTGCCGGAGTGAATTGCGAAGAGACGTTCACCGATTACACCGAACTGAAAGCGATCTACGTGGCAGATTATCCTGACGCGTGACGCGGAGTAAGATCGCCAATGGCATTGGGGAAGGGTGAACTGCAACCCTCCCCTCAGCTCGCGGCATCTGACTATCATGCCGTCCCCGGCGACACATAATTACACGCATTCGGGTCCGGCCAGATTGTTAGTCAGGTATTTTCAATCAGGCCATTGTGGATCAAGGGCGACTAGATCAAAATTGCGTTCCCCGTCCCCACAGAGAGTGGGTCTCACGGAGACCGTGCTTGATTCCTGCCTCGCCTGCCACTCATTTTCTCAGAGCAAACCAGCATGCTTTGGCACCTCGTCCTTCCTTTCAAGATAACGTTCTGGACGCTGGGGATTGCGTTGGGAATCGCAGTCCTGGCTGCTCCTGCGTTGCAGAAAAAACGTTCGCGGATTTTCTTGTGGGGATTTCCAATGGTTTTGGTTTCCTTCATTCCATCCTGCAGTCTCGTCATGCACTTTGTGGACAAATCCCGTTTTGGGGTTTTTGAATACGATGTGCCACAGACGATCAGTGATCCACGAGTGGAACGATACCTGCCAACAGACGCTCGCGAAGTGACCGTTGACAGGTTTGCGAGTGGATACCGGGCTCGCTATCTGATTGAATCAGATGTCTTGGAAGACTGGTTTGACGCGGTTTGGGAAGAGTTTGGAGAGTATTCCGTTAACGGCAAGTCGCCGCCTGAATTCATTACCGTCACCAACGAGATATTCGATCGAAAATTCAGTGGATTGGGATGGCCACGCCCCAGTGAGGTCGTCTTCTATCAAGGCCCCATCGCCGAGAACGGTGCCGGGTTCGCAATCTGGTACGACGCGGAAACAGGATTTGCCTATGAGACGGCGACACACTGGTAGCAGACCGGAACAGTCGCCTAATCCAACTCGACAGTGAACTCAACTCGACAGTGAACTCAACTCGACAGTGAACTCAACTCGACAGTGAACTCAGCTGACAATTGGCAGACCCAGCGATCTTGTGAAGCTGCAAGCACTCAGGCATCGGCAATGCAGCTATTTGCCAATGTTCCAATCCCCTCGATTTCGACTTTGCACTCGTCACCTGGCTTCAGAAAGACGGGTGGTTTCCGAGCGGCCCCCACACCTGGCGGCGTACCAGTGAAGATCAAATCACCGGGCAACAGCGTCACAATCTTTGTCAGATGCTCGATTAAAGTCGGAATATCAAAGATCAGTTGAGCCGTGGTGCTATCCTGCACCACATCACCATTGAGGTGCATCCTCACTCGCAAGTCTGATGGGTCAGGCACATCATTCGTGGTCACCATGCAGGGTCCAGTGGGAGCGAACGTGTCAAAAGTTTTTCCCAACAGCCACTGTCCTCCCGGTCGTCCTTTTTGCCAGTCGCGGGCAGAGACATCGTGACCACATGTGTAACCGAAGACGTAATCCATTGCCTCGGCAGCGGAAACATGCTTCGCCTCCCTTCCTATCACAACCACCAATTCAGCCTCGTAGTCGACTTCGCTCGAGACTGTCGGCAGACGAATCGAATCGCCATGCCCCACCAAGGTTGTACTGAATTTACTGAAGACAACAGGCTCAGTAGGGATCTCGGCCCCTGTCTCGATGGCATGGTCCCGGTAATTCAAACCGATGCAAATCACCTTGCTGGGCTGGCCTACCACGGGAAGCAGATTCTTTGGTTCTGGAATCCACTGAGTTTCATCAGGCTGGGGCAGACTCGCCAACCGCTCTGCATTCAAAGAGAAGATTTCACCATCTGCAACAGGTTCATCAAGCAGAGTCGCGAGGGGGCAAATGGAACCGGGCCGATAGAGGGCGTATTGGGACTTACCTTGATCATCCTGAAAACGACAGAAACTCATGACGACGGATCCTAATTCAAACGTGTTGGCTTTCACTGGTAAGTTGCCGATCAACTTCGTTGCTGACGATCACACCGTAGTTAATCGCCCCTAACCAGCCGCTCATGATGATACCAACACTACCAGCGTGATACATACCACCCACTTGTTGAGGCAGGGCTCGACTTACCGCCAAGCCTTCGAACTTGGTGCCAAAGCTGGCACCCATTTCATGTTGCGTGTAGTGATTGAACGTACGTGGCGTGGCAGCTTCTGCGCGGTCGATCTTATTTCGGATGCCGGGGATGTATTTCTCCAAAGCATCAATTGTTGTTTCCACCAGATCTTTCTTACTGGCTTCGTAATCCTGTTCATTCAGGTCGGCCCAGTCGGACCAGTTCGCATTGGTGCTACTGACAATGGCAAAGCGTTCTTTCTTTTCGGGACGTGTTCTTGGGTAGTAAAAGCTAAAAGTCCGACTTGTGATATCGCGGCTTAGCAACAGGTCAGTCCTGAATTCATTGGCCGTGCTTGTAAAGAACAGATCACCCGACGACTCATCAATTTCTTCGCCGGGCTTCAAAGCCATGTAGACCTGAGTGCTGCTGTTATTAAGACGAACAGCCTCTGTCTGATCGACATAGTCGCGATCCAGTTTTTCAGGACCAATCATTTTGAGCACCGTGGTCCGCAGATTTGCATTGCTAACGACTGCCCGGCATCCAATCCGACGACCATGTGTTTCGACGGCTGCAACTTTACCATCCTGCACATGGATACGATCCACACCACAATTGATTCGAATGTCGACCCCGTTGGCCAGCAGCTCTTTTTTCATCCGTGACACCAAGTCGTCTGTGCCACCCTCGTAAATGAACACACCCTTATTCATAAAGTTGCTAAACACAATTCCATAAGTGATGGCCGGGTCTTCCAGAGTTGATCCATTGGCATAGGTAATCGGCTCCATCAAGAGCCGGACAACATCATCACGACCGGGAAAGAAGCGATCGAATAGTTGCCGAGTGGTGGTTGCTTGATCGTCATAGAAATTCATACCACGAGCTGTATCGAAGAATTCATTGACCGTAGCTGGCTCAATACCGAAATCAGAAGTCAATAACCTCGTGAAATCTTCGCGGTTGAAAGTGGTGGTCAACGAGAACTGTGGATTATCGAATCGAATATTCTTGAGCTGGACAATCCGATCTGCGATATCACGGCTCCAATAGCGGCGGCAGGACTTGATCATTCCATGCGGAAAACCATGCAGCGACACGTCAAAAACATGTCCCCCCGGACGCAGAAACCAGGTCGCCAACCCGCCCAATTTGTAATGCTGTTCAAGCAATAAAACACCTGTCTCTTATACACATCTCCGAGCCCACGAGACCGAGGCTGATC
>CAJXTM010000359.1 GCA_913061385.1 uncultured Rhodopirellula sp.
CGAGATCAGCCTCGGTCTCGTGGGCTCGGAGATGTGTATAAGAGACAGATGTCTTACTCTCTGCTGCATTTACCGCACTTGCAATCTGTTTGCGCTGATCTTCATTGAACAGGCTGGTTGCTTTTTGCATTGTTCTCACTCCCCTACCATGAACCGGTTGCGCCGCCACCGCCGGATGAGCCCCCACCGAAGGATCCTCCGCTAAAACCACCACCACCACTGTCACCGCTACTTTCACCCAAGGTTCGTAGCACCAAAAACAGGACGGTAAAGAGCATGCCCCACGCCAACCAAGCCCACCCGCTTGAACCCTTCCTGATTAATGAGACCGCCGTGAAAATCGCGAGGCCCAATAACGCGATCATCGTTGGATAGTACCAACTGGGTTTCGGTGCGCTTGGTATTTTCAGTTGACGCCCCATTTTATCAAGGGCGTTCACACCTGCCACGATGCCTTCTGAGAATTGCCCCTTCTTGAAGTTGAAGATTATCTGTTCGTCCATAATTTGCCGACAGAGTGCATCCTCTCGTCTTCCCCAGCCACCACCAAGTTCAATTCTTGCTTTCCGATCATTCTTCGAGACGAGAAGCAGTATGCCCGTGTTCCATTCTTGTTGATTAATGCTGGCTTGACCGATGCCCCATTGATCAAAGAGCAAGGTGGCGAACGTCTCGATTCGCAATCCATCTCCACCATGCTTGGCCAAGGAATCAATGGTGATCACAATGATTGGAGTAGCTTTCTCTGTGAGCAGTCGGTCGCAAAGCTCTCGAATCTTCTCTTCATCGTCAGGGTCGATGAGGTTGGCCAAGTCGCGAATGAATTCACGATCACCTGGCCGCTCAAGATCAATGTTCACTGCATAAGCACTGAAAGGTGTTAACAGTCCGAGCATTGCAACGACTACGAAGCGAAGAAAGCTTCGGCAGTTGGGTCTGTTCATCATTCGATTCAGAGCCTCCTTCTTCAGATGTTGCCGCGTGCAGGGCCGGCTTTCCGTCAATAAGGCCCGTAAATATAACAGACAAGAGAGCGTGCTGCATTAATGTACGCATTGCGACATTATAAATTGGGAAAAGTAATCGTTTTTGCAAGTTGTCAACACTGGCATATCATCACCGCCTGACTCAGAGCGTCAGCAGGATTGAGCAAAATAGACTTCGACAAAACGAGAAATTGAGGCGTTACTTGATCGCATGGAAGCCGACGCGGGGAGCATAAGCACTTGAATAAGGGAATTACCAATAAAAACCACTGCGTCAACTAACTTGAGCATGCCGCAGATCCTTTTCAAAGCAATTGGATTCGAGAACGAATCGACGCGGAAAGTCAGTCGCGGAAAAAACAAAACCCCCGCCGCTCGGGGCTGTACTTAGCTTTTGTACTTTCCGCTGCCGTACCTTTCAACATATGCTTTGGCAACTGCTTCATGCTCTGCAAATAACGTGGCGTTCCTTGAAAGCATTTCTTTCTTCCTATTGTACGATGCCCCATTGCGTTGATCATTAGACGCCGCAACGGCAAGCCATGCATATGATTCCTTATGGTCTTGGAATTCTCCGAATGCCAAGAGGTTCTGAAGCTGAAACGCGCTCTCTGCATGTCCGTGTTCCGCAGCCCTCCGCAGCCATGTTATCGCTTCCTTCTTATCTTTTGCCACTGCGCCCCGATGACCTCCGATATACCATCTCCCTAACGTAGCCATGGAATCGACGTCACCCTGCTCAGCCTGTTCTACCATCAGTTGTAATTTTGTTTTGGGTTCGGGACGCAACCACAATATGCTTGGCACAAGCAAAACAACAATGACAAGTATATTTCTCAATTTACGCACGTTCGCCCCAGTGGTTAAAGCTTCTTTGACCAACCACGAGTATAAACAAACCCCGCCGCTGGGGCTGTAAAACGTCACCCAGCATCTACGTTACTGGTAATGCACTAGTAACCCCGTGATCTGTGTCAATTCCGTCGAGCTAATACCGCAATCAACGGCATAGCTTGCATCAGATGGTAGCATCAGAATCTCTGTGACTGTCGTACAAATTCACTAACGGCGTTGGGTAACCTGCAATCGCATTCAGCGATGCACCGTATCCAGTCCAACGCCTTCCCTAAGATACACAAGTGATACGCCCGACTAAATGATTTGTCTTACGTTGTCGCTCGTTCAAAATGCAAAATGAAAATGATATATGGTTCTCGCAAGCGCTAAAGTTTTAGCACTGCGGTGCTCTGTTAATCCACAAACGCTTGTTTTGGCATCGACACCGAACCGAGGGTCGTGAAGAGACGAGGGTCATGAACAAGTCAAAAAGTCACGTAGTTCACTGCATTCTGATCATGAGCGAATCCCTCGCTTTCTGTGCATTTCGGCACGACGCCTGAGAAACTCGGATTACGCCGAACGATGTGGATTTCAGACTCCTGCGTTCCGGTACAACCGAATGTGCGTAATCACAAGATCCTAAGGACCGATGACAACGTGCCCTACCACAAGCCACAAAACCAATGATCCAAGTAATCCCGCGATTGGACCAAACACGCCTGTTCCGACCATTCCGTAGACAGCGTTTGTCATAACATCCACCTTTCGGATAAGTAGCAAACTGGCGATGCCCATCAAGGCCGTCAGACCAGCAGCAACCCAACCGACGACAAGCGTGACCCGCGCGAGTAAACCCAGCAATACTCCTTTACCAGAGCGAGCATGCGGAGAAACGTGATCTGAGATCAGATAGACACCCACAAGACACATGCATCCGAAGCAGAACATGAGCGAAACCGCGTCCACATTGATCGGCCATGAACGCTCATCTCCTGTGGCATGTTCAGCGTAAGATCGCTCACGCCATGTATTTTTGGCAGACGCTTGAAAGTCACCCTACCGCAGCGCTGTATGTTCGGCTGAGCTTTTTTGACCACACGGGATCAACAGTGTCTAGCAATTGTCCGGCGATTGATGCGAAGTCTGCAAAAAACACTACAAAACTAGCAATTGCAGGATTCCTGCCTTTACACAACTTTTGTCTTGATGCTAACGTCAGAAGTATGCCTGTGTCGAATTTCCATAGGTAGTGACCCCAGTCGATGAAGAGAATTATGCGGGCGAGAACTGATAGTAAGACAGCGTTGATCATCGCCCACCCAGGTCACGAATTGCGTATTTGGCATTGGGTAGAAATGCAGTGTCCTCGGGTTTTCGTGGTGACGGATGGTTCAGGCAGGTCAGGCACATCCCGCATAGAAACAACTGGCAAGTTGCTAACGGATAGCGGAGCACAGCCTGGTGGGATGTTTGGAGAATTTACGGACAAGTTCCTGTACCAGCAAACACAGTCAAAGAACCTTGAATTTTTTGAATATCTGTCGAACCGCATGGCAACGGAACTAATTCAGCATGAAATTGAAACAGTGGTTGGAGATGCTGCCGAGGGCATTATTTTGGCCCATGATATTCTCAGGGAGGTCAGGCGAGCTGCCATTCGTATCGCAGAACAAAAACTCGGTCGCGACATAAAGCACTTCGAATTTCCACTTGATTCTCATCCAGAGCTTGTGCCCCCGAGTGCCTCGGAAGAACGCTTGAAATTTGATCTAACTGCAACTGCGTTAGCTCGGAAGCTTGCCGTCGCTCGAAATTACCCCGAGCTTTCTGTGCTGGTAGATGAATCAATAGATTTTTACGGCGAGGAAGCATTTCAACAGGAGTCGCTGTTTGTGCCGAACGATCATGTGTACTTAGCGAATGAGCGCGGAGTCATTGGTTATGAAACACACGGAAAGCAGATGGTGAAGGAATCCCAATACAAAGAAGTCCTGCTTTTTAAAAAACACGTTCAGCCGATTGTTACATTTCTCGATCAACTTCATTCATTCGAGGCAGGCAAATGCGTGAACGGCGTATCCTGATTACAAATTTGCAGTTGAAAACCAGGTCCGGAACAGAACTTTACGTCATGGACCTAGCGCGTTCTTTGCAAAGTATGGGGCACCGCCCAATCGTATTTGCGCCAAAAACGGGCCCGTTAGCGGAATCTCTCGTGCGGCAGTCGATACCTGTTCTGGATGATTTACGAGAGATTGCAGTTGAACCAGATATCATTCATGGTCACCACAATCTTGAGACCATGTCCGCGATGCTTCGTTTTCCAAATGCACCTGGGGTTTTTGTTTGTCACGACAGTTTTGCGTGGCATGATCGAGCGCCAAAATTCCCTCGCATTTATCGTTATATCGCAGTCGATAACGCGTGCTATGATCGGTTGAGTGTGCGCGACGGTATTCCAACGTCAAAAATCGATTTGATTCAAAATGGCGTCAACCTTGAAAAATTCCAGTCTCGAGGGGCGCTGCCCAAGACCCCTCGACGTGCGTTGCTTCTAAGTAACTACGCAGGGGCAAGCCAATATCTGCTCATCAATCGCGTCTGTCGCAAAATGGGAATCCAATTGGATGCCGTTGGGAGTCAATTTGGTAATGTGTTGGAAAATCCCGAGAAGGCTTTAGTTCAATACGATGTCGTTTTTGCGAAAGGGCGGTGCGCTTGGGAAGCGTTGTCAGTCGGGGCAGCAGTGATCGTGTGTGATGCGAGTGGATGCGGCGAGATGGTTACAAGTTCAGAAATCGAACGGATGGCAGCGTCTAACTTCGGTCGACGATTACTCAATGATCCACTTAGTACCAAGGTTCTTACTCGGGAACTTGCAAAGTACGACTGTCAAGACGCGGCGATCGTTTCTAAAGCTGTCCGCAAGCGGGCTAATTTATCGGGCATCGCGCACCAACTTACTGATCTATACGAATCCGTCATTGGTGAGCATGCGGACGCTGTGCGTGATATAGATCAGGAATTCGTAGCATCGAGTGATTACCTTCAGTGGTGGGCGGCCAATCGAGCACGGCTTGCCAAAGAGAGCGAAAAAAAATACCGTCCAGATAGGATCGTGAAGCGAGTTATTTCGGGCTTTCGAAAACAGGCGGCGCGTAGCTTCATGGCAAGACGTGTTGCTTGAGAGTCATGTTCACGGGCCGTGTACCTACCCTCAACAGAGTCTGGTTGCTGAGCTGGCTTTCGTGACAAATAGCAATACAGGTTGCAGGCAAGGCCAAACAAATCCGACTCGAATTCATGAGCCGGCTTGTTTTAATTCGCAAGAGCTTTGGAAACGCAAACATAACGTATCGCCAAGGGTGCAGTGACTTGGTTTTCCGATGACCTACTGGTGATCTGTCTCTTATAC
>CAJXTM010000360.1 GCA_913061385.1 uncultured Rhodopirellula sp.
AGAGTGGATCGAATTACGCCATCGGAGAAAATGGCGGGGATGCCGCACGCTCATTGGGAATTCGCACCGCAACGGAATTAACCCAATTATCGAGTTTGGGAAATGGCCAAGGCATCGCATTGAATCCCGACTCTGCCGAGATCTCCATTATACGCCCAGATGGTGTTCAGTTGGATCTAAACCTTGAGGGCTCTACTAACGTGGGCGACGTGATCAGCTTGATCCGTGATCATCCGCTGAATCAGGACACAAGTCGTGTATTGGTTGGTTTAAATGAATTTGGCAACGGATTGCAACTGACTGCTCCGCCAGACACGGGACCTTTGACGATCCGTCGAGTGGGTAGCAGCAATGCTGGGCTTCGTTTGGGATGGATCGGAGAAGATGGTGCTGACAACGTCGGCTCGGTGATTGGCCCCGTGGATACGATTGTCGGTGGCGAATTTAATTCACGCGATGCCGGTGGCACACTTGATACTTTATTACGGCTTCGTCAGGCAGTGACGGTGGGAGATATCCCTGAAATCACACGACTTCAAGCAACCCTTGATCTAGACCTTGACCGGGCAAGCCGCGCCCGGGGGCGTGTTGGTGTTTGGACCCGCAACGCACAGCAACTTGCAGACGTCGCGGAAACGCGGCTAATTTCGATGAGGAGCCAACTCAGTGATGAGATCGACGCAGACATCGCAACCGTTGTGAGCGATATGAGTCAGCGACAGTTGGCACTGGAAGCCTCGATGCGGCTGATCGGCAAAACTTCACAAATGACAGTCCTGAATTTCCTGTAACGATTTTATCGATTCTGCCGCTCGTTCCGCCGATACCAAATAAGTGAAGTGTTTTCTCGGGCGGCAAGACGACCGGTTCAAGAAATAGATAAGACCCCTGTAATTTCGGCGGAATCTGCCATGCGAATCGACACGCAACGATTTGGCACTCTGGAACTCAACCCAGACCAACTCTTTCTGTTTCCCCAAGGTCTGATTGGGATGGAAAGTCTGCGGCAGTGGGCGCTCTTGCCTGATGCAGACAACCCGGCAGTTGCATGGTTGCAGAGCGCATCACGCGGTGATCGTGCTTTGGGGGTGATAAGTCCACGGGCATACTTCGCGGATTACCGCGTGCGTGTCACGCGTCGTGATCTTTCCTGCCTTCACATGCAGCCAGACGCTGAGGTCTATATAGTGACAACGGTTGCAGGCCACGTTGGACGTCTGACTACCAATCTGCGTTCGCCGTTACTCTTGAACCTCAACCGCCGACTAGGCTGCCAAGTCATTACGAGTGATGAGCAACCTATTCAAATGGCGCTTCCCTTGGGTGACGCATCTCAGCAGGTCTCTGTAGCCGAAGCTGCCCGCCAAGCCGCGTAGTCGACAGGGCACTCCCAATCCCAACGTGGCGAATCCGCACGACCGGTACGTGCGGACCTTCTAGGACTCTCTCTCAATTCCGGGCTCGGCTCGGTCGATCTACAATTCTACCGACTTCTTTTGCTGCGAACCCGCGGCACCAGAGACTGTGTCGGTCAGAAATAATCAACCATCCTCCTCAAGTGCACCACACGAGGACCCAATGTTAGTCCTTTCACGACACCGAGACGAAAGCATCATGATCGGCGATGATGTCGTGGTGACCATTGTTGACATCCGCGGTGACAAGGTTCGCCTCGGCATCGAAGCGCCGCAATCAATTCCGGTGCACAGGCAGGAGGTGTACGACGCCATCCAACGCGAAAATCGTCGTGCGAGTCAAACAGGCTCCGGCGCGACAAAAGATATCGAGCCACCTGCTGGAGACTGAGTCGGTTGCACTGACCGTACCCGGACCGTCGTTCAGAGCTACGAGCGGACGACGCGGGCACTCCGGCAATTGACAGCGTTCAACCGCTGGGACTGGGAAATGCGTAAATTTCTTGATTTCGAGGATGCACCCAGCGTCGCAGATTCATACCTGCAAATCAGGCACAAGGTCGGCATTCTTGGCTCTCAGGTCGGCATTCTTGGCTCTCAGGTCGGCATTCTTGGCTCTCAGGTCGGCATTGGTCACCCCCGCGAGGCGTCCGCGGCATGAACCCGACGTAGCCGCCAACCAACAAAGCCATAGCCAGCGGCACCGAGTAACGGGCCATGACCGTCCAAATTCTCACCAGAAACCCCTTTCCTCTGCTGTTCTTCAGGAAGACGGACCGCCCCCGAATTTGTCATTGGCAGACAGCACTTTGCCTGTAATCGGAACCTTACCCGATCATTTTGCAGAATCCGCCACATTGGCACGGAACTCGCAACACTCTGACGTCCGAGCGTCCGAAAGCCACTTCAGGGCTACTTGGATGTTGCAGGTTGCAGCAGTTGTTGCAAATTGCAACACCTATAACCGGGATCGACCGGTTAGGGAGCTTAGGAAAGGCTTGTTTTTTCGTGGCAGACGCCACGTAACGGGAATAGACTCTACGTCAGAGTCCATTCGGACTGTTTTTCAAACGATTTACACTTGACTGGTAACCGTACGGCAAAAGACAGCCGTCGGCCCGCCATTCAGCCCTCGGATAACCCGAGGCACGCACCGAGCGTTCAATGCTAAAAGCGGAGATATTTCAAATGGGATTGCGACACATCGCACGCACAATTCGCTCCAAGAGCCTTCAGTCTTTTGCCATCTTGACCTGTCTGGTCCCGATGGGAGCGTCCACTGCTTTCGCCGCCGAGGGAGCAAATGTCCGGATCTCAACCTTCAACACCGAAACGGGTGAAGGTTATTTTGCGGCATCCATACAACCTGCCGCCGACACCACGTTGCAGCAGGCCAGCGAGTCACAACCAGCGGATGTAGTGGTCATCGTTGACACTTCAGCCAGCCAGGTCGGACAATTTCGAACTGGGTCGCTAGACGCACTGGAGGCGATTGTTGATTCGCTTCGGCCAGGCGACCGCGTTCGGATCTACGCTGCAGATGTACGTTCCACAGACATGAGCAAAAGCTTTGGATCTGCGAGTGAAACGAAATCGGCGGTACAACGCCTCAGGAAACGTCTTCCGCTCGGCAACACAAATCTTGCGACTGCGATTGGGACGGTTCGTTCGACTCTGTCAACCGAACCACAAAATCGTACCCGCTCGATCATTTACATCGGTGATGGTTCCTCAATCGATGGCCTCAACAATCCGGTTCGATTCGGAGCTTTGGTTGATGCATTGCGTGCAGATCACATCGCGGTCCACAGCATTGTGATTGGACCCGCAACCGAGCTTGGGATGATGGCGATTCTCGCCAATCACACAGGCGGTACGGTTGGGATCATCGGTACGAATCCTGAGAATGCACCTGCTAACATCGCAAGCCGCGTGGGCAAGTCGGCTCTCATGTCGCCGATCTGGCTAGAGAGCGCATCCCTGCTGGCTGGCATGGAAATGGTACAAGCTGATCGTCTACCGCCACTACGTTTGGATCGTGACTCGATCCTGATGGGCACCTTTGCGAGCCACTTGTCAGAGGGTTCACTCGAGCTTTGGGGAGAAACCACGGCTTCAAAGGTAAAGATCGTTGCCGACGCGAAAGTATCCGACAGCAGTGATTTCTACGGGTTCCTACCAGGACTTGTGAAGAGAGCTCAGCCCAACGACGGTTTGATGTTGCCCACCGCTGGCACACCGATGCTGGAAGAGACAGCACGCGTCCTGGCAATGCACTCAGATTCACTTGTCAAAGCTGGCCAACTGGCTCTGCAGCAGGGCAACAAGAAAGGCGCGAAGGTCGTTGCCCAGCGTGCTCTTGATGCTGATCCCACCAATCCTCAGGCACAAAGTCTAGAGAGGATCAGTGCGAACCGACTTGTCGTGCAAAACCCACAAGGTTCCCAAGACGATATTTTCGGTGCTGCGGATGATCCCAAAGACCCGTTTGCGCCCGCCGATGCAAATCCGTTCGGTGGGGAACCAGCGGGATCGAAACCAGCGGGATCGAAACCAGCGGCCCCCGCAGCGTCAAACGATGACCCTTTCGCTGAACCAGCGACCGAAGCGAAACCGTCAGACGCGAATGACAATCCATTCGGCGGTAACCCAACAACACCTGCAGCGTCTGAAAAGCCAGCTGATGCGGGCGACAACCCATTCGGTGGCGATCCAGCACCAGCGACGCCAGCACCAGCGACGCCAGCACCAGCGGAACCGGCAGCCGGCGGGGGCAACAACATCTTTGGCTCTGGCGACAATCCCTTTGGTGGTGCAGCCGCAGCCAAGCCTGCTGCCCCCAAACCTGCAGCTTCGGCTCCGGCCCCGGCTCCATCAATCGACAGTGGATCGCTGTTTAGCGATTCACCGGTTGGTGACGATGAGCTCAAGGAAGAAACAGGCGACTTGCTGAATCGTGTGCGTGCTGAACGTGCTGCGACCGAGGGTCGGCTTCGTGCTGAAGTACGAGCCAAACTTCGTGAGGCAAATCGTCGATTACGCACTGATCCCATTGGCGTTGCAGGTTCTCTGAAATCCCTGCTGGCCAACCTTGAGGCAGCCCCGGATGTCAATCCTGAGGTTCGCGCCGAACTTTCTTCTCAGGTGCGTGCTTCAATCGAAGTTGCGAGCCGATTGGAAGCGGGCTACATGGAGGGTCAGCGTAACCTTGAACAGATTCAACAGGGAGCGACGGCCCAAGAGCAATTGCTCGCTGCAACCTTCCGTCGTGAAGACGAACTGAAGGTTCTTTCGCAACAGATGAACGCTTTGATCGCTGAAGGGCGTTACGAAGAAGCTGACGGTGAAGTGACGCTTGAATTTGCAAAAATTGCGGGTGACTCGATCATTCGTGACTCAGCATCAGGACGCCACTTCACTGAGTTTCCACTGAGTCTTCAGACCTATGCTCGAGCACAGCGTTACCGCGAGATGCGGTGGCGTAACTTTGTCGATGCATTCTCGCTTGTGATGAAGGCAAACATTCCGTTTGTGGATGAGCCTCCAGTTCAGTTCCCAGACTCAGATTGGTGGCAGCAAATGAGCCGTCGTCGTCTTGAGAAATATGGAGCGATCGAGCTGGTAGGTGACAACAAGACCGAGAAAAAGATCCAGGGTGCATTGGGTGACGAGACATCTCAAAGTTTCATCGAATTGCCACTCAGCGAGGCGATCACTCAGATCTCAGAAGCTCACGGCATCCCAATTGTGATTGACAATCAGGCATTGGAGGCTGTCTCTTATACACATCTGACGCTGCCGACGACTCCTTACGTGTAGA
>CAJXTM010000361.1 GCA_913061385.1 uncultured Rhodopirellula sp.
AAGGAGTCGTCGGCAGCGTCAGATGTGTATAAGAGACAGCGGTTGATTCGCCTGCCGACCACGACATTGGCCCAAGCTGATTCTGGTGTCGGCGTAAAGAACGCCATCAACCAGTTCGAAAAGAAGAACTGGATTGGCACCTTTGCAGTGCCTTGGGCCGTCATCAATGATGCAACATTACTACAAACATTGCCCGACCGTGATTTCAGATGCGGATTCAGCGAAGCGGTGAAAGTTTCGCTACTGAAGAGCAAGGTGGAATTCGCTTGGCTGTGTAGTAATGCAAATGCCATTCGCAATCGTGATCCTGTTGCTTCGAAACGTGCGATTCATCAATCGTGCCTGCTGCACCTGAAACACATCACGCACGGGGGCGACCCTTTTGAAATGCTGGAAGCTCGACCTTTGGACTTCGGACATTGGTCAGCTCACCGACTTGAACCGCTGACCAACTATGATATTCGCCATGGAGAAGCCGTCGCCATCGGTGTCGCAATCGACACCATCTATTCTTCGTTGAAGTTCGGTTTTCCAGAGCAGGATATGCGATCGGTATGTACATGCCTTAGTCGCCTTGGGGTTCAACTTTGGCATCAAGAATTAGCGCCAATCGATCGACTGATGCAGGGCCTGGAAGAATTCAGACAACACCTTGGTGGCCGCTTGACGATCACCATGCTGCGGGCCGTGGGCGACCCTGTTGATGTGCACGAAATTGATCACATGACAATGCGAGCCGCGATTGAGAAACTGCAGCAAATCCAATATGAACTTGCACACGGCAGCGATACAAAGCTCAGCAGCAACGGCTGAAACACTGACGAGTCCCACCTGCACCTCTCTCGATCAGCACCTCTCTCGATCAGCACCTCTCTCGATCAGCACCTCTCTCGATCAGCACTGCGAAGCTAAGTCAGCACTCAACCTAAGTCAGCACTGTGAAGTTAGGTCCCAATCAGAGATCTCCCACCAGAGATCCCTAAACGCCAACGTTATTCGTCAGCAACGTTCACATAGACCTTGAGTGCGTCCTTTTCTTCGACCAAAAGTCGCATCATCTCGGCGAAGTTTTCAAGCCCATCAACGGGATTGGTGAGAATACGCTCGAGCACCTCTGGGTACATCATTTCCCCGAGAGCCAAGTCCTTAATCCCCATCTCGAAATGATGACGATTGGCATTCACGCTGCCCAACAACAACTTATTTCCCAAGACCCATTGCAGATTGATTTTGTCAGCAGGAACCTCACTTTTGTTGTCACCACCGGTAATCCCGGTCCAGACAAGTACTCCATTGAGGCCCAAGTACTCCATCGCTTCAAAAGCAAGTCGGCTGCTTCCGGTCGCATCAACAATCAAGTCGGGCTTGCCGGTCTGCTCAACGAGTTCATCCCATGAAGTTTCTCGTGTGCTGACATAAGTGGCTTCCAAACCGCTCACAATCTCACTCTTAAGATTAGGAGCTTCACCGCGAGCGAGCGTAAACACCTCGAGGCCACGCAGTTTCAGCACCAGCGTGGTTAGCAAACCAATCTGACCTGCTCCCAAAACGTAGGCCACGCGGGGTCGCCAAACCTTCATGCGCTGCTGCGCCTCATAAGCCTGATGCACTGCCTTGGCGGCGCAACTCATAGGCTCCATCAACACATGCAGATGTTTGAGCCCTAGAGGCACCCGAACGATGTATTCCTCTTCGTCGACAAAATACTCGGTCAGGTAGCCATGGCGGAGGTTGATCCCTCGCTCGTAATACTCTTCTTCGCTGGTCATATCGTTCGTGCCGATCAGGTCATAAATAGACCCTCCGGGGCGACGAACTGTCGCAGTCACGTAGTCGCCAACTTTCACACGTTTGACGTTTTCGCCAACCGCCTCGACCACTCCAAATGACTCGTGACCAATCACCAGATGGTTATCGCCCTCCGGAGCATTCCCATAAAGGGCGTCGTTGATCTCACGGTCCGTCGCATCGACGCCGACCTTCAGAACTCGAACGAGAACTCCTAAACCACCGGGAATCACGTCCAGTTTAGGCTTGTCAATCTCTTCAATATGAACACTATTTGGTGTGCCGGGCGTTACCGCAACTGCTTTCATTGGAGACTCAGAGTGACGCTTGCGAGGTGGAAAATGGAGCTGTCCTGCCGGGATCGTATCACCCAGCGGGCCGTTTTATCAGTGGGGGGTAAAAGGGCATCAATGCGATAAAACCGCGCCCACAGGGAAACTTACCGGCATTCCAAGCCAGATGGGCGTTCTAAGAGCATTTAATTTTCACACCAGCAGTTGTCAAAAATCAACCCATCCGTAACATTGGAAGGGTAACAGTCGCTGAGAATTGGTGTCCGCAAAGCTCACCCAGCTCAAGAAACGCGAGAGGGGGACGGCAAAACCAAGTCTCTGCGAAGGTTCCAACTGACTGTAAGTGACCGCCCCCACTGGGTTTGTAGAGACCAAGGGTCGCGGCCAGCAGGTTGTTAGCGTATTCAATTGCCAAGTTCTGCTTCACCAAGTTCTCAACCAGACGATGAACTCAAAAGCCGCCACCAACGAACTGCGCTCGGTCGACCGGGAATTGCTTTCGGCAATGCGCGGTGGAGAGACCTTCGGCGTGGGTGAGTTGACAGAGCTGCTGGGGGTGACCGCAACCGCGGTCCGCCAACGAATTGAACGGCTCCTGGAAATGGGGCTGATCGAGCGAGAAAAGGTCGTCGCCGGCAGGGGTCGACCGACTTTCCGATACCGATTGACGGTCGCTGGGCACCGTGATGCAGGTGCCAATCCTGCTGATTTGGCTGACGCCATGTGGCGGGAAATCGTAGCAGTCCAAGATCACACAATCCGCGACAAGATAGTTTCGGCCGTGGCATCACGCCTGGGACGGCAATTCGCGTCTCAATCCGGTTACGACCAGACCAAAGACAGCTTCCAAGACCGAATGCAGAAGCTGTCCGAAGTGATGTCAGAACGCCAGATGGTTACCGAGGTTATTACTGTCGGCGAGTTGCCGGTCTTGGATATTTGTGTGTGCCCCTTCCCTACACTCACTGATACTTCGGATGACCGGGCGATGTGCCGTTTGGAAGAACAAATGATTTCTGAAGCACTCGGCCAACCAGTGCACCTGAGTAGTTGCCGCTTAGACGGTGATGATTGTTGTCAGTTTTCTGCGGTTACTGTGACTACGGAAAGAACAGATGCGGGAACTCCCCTCGCGAATGAAACTTAAAGATATCCAACACGAAAAAAAACGAACGCGAGAACTGATTCGCCACACGGGCTCACGCCCAACTGCACCACCATAATGCAGGAAAACAAGGCGAAATCATCCCCTCGAAAGCATGAACAACTAGCTGCCAAGCTGCAGCACTTTTTTCAAACCAATTTTTTCACTATCTCAGATTTCGAACTATCACGATGACACACGTTCTAAAAATTGAAGATCTGCACGTTAACGTTGGCGACAAGCCGATATTGCGTGGAGTGAATCTGACGATCAAGCACGGGGAAACCCACGCTTTGATGGGTCCCAACGGTAGCGGCAAGAGTACACTTGGATTAGCCATCATGGGGCACCCTGGCTACACAGTGACGAGCGGCAAGATTTCGCTAGATGATCGCGATGTGCTGGCGATGGAACCTGACGAGCGGGCACGTGAAGGAATTTTCATGGCTTTCCAAAGGCCAATGGCAATTCCCGGCGTGAAAATGGCTGACTTCCTGCGTCATGCAACAACAAATGTTCGCAGACCCGACCGCAAGGAAGGCGAGGAACTGATCCCGATGCGGGAATTCCGCAAAGAGCTCAAGGAAAAGATGGCTCATCTGAGGATGGACGTGGAGTTTGCCCGACGCTACGTCAACGATGGTTTCTCAGGCGGTGAGATGAAACGGGCCGAAATCCTGCAACTTGCCATGCTGCAACCCAAGTTCGCGTTGCTCGATGAGACCGACAGCGGACTGGACGCCGATGCCGTTCGATTGGCAAGTGAATCGATTGCCGAAATCGGTCAGGGCAAAATGGGGCTGTTGATCATCACCCATCACGACAAACTGCTCGAACACAATCCACCCGAGTTTACCCACGTGATGCTGGGCGGACGCCTGGTTGAAACAGGTGGCCGGGAACTCGCGGATGAACTGCACGAGCACGGTTACGATCGCATACGTAAAGCCTACCCGGACGCCGAGGCGGCCAATCAGGAAATGCTTGCTGAAGAAGCAGCAGTTTAATAAGCGGCTAATTTACACGGGACCACGAGAGAGCAATAGGAATTACAGATGGCAACTGACGTGACCGAATCCGCCGAACTGGGTGAGATCAACAAGTATAATTTCCGCACGGAAACCAAAGGGGTTTTCAAGTCGGAGAAAGGGATCAATGCGGATATTGTGAACCAGATCTCGGACATCAAGGATGAGCCGGACTGGATGCGCGAATTCCGACTTAAGTCACTGGAGATTTTCGAGTCTCGTCCCATGCCCAAATGGGGTGGCGACATCGACATCGACTTTCAGGATATTTTTTATTATCTCAAACCCACCAACGGGCAGGGAAAGTCTTGGGATGATGTACCGCAAGAAATCAAGGACACCTTCGATAAGCTGGGGATCCCCGAAGCAGAGAAGAAATTCCTCTCTGGGGTCAAAGCACAGTTCGAAAGTGAAGTGATCTATGGATCGCTCGAGGAAGATCTCGCCAAGCAGGGAGTCATCTTCACCGACACCGATACTGCAGTCCGTGAGCACCCGGAATTGTTGCGTGAATATTTTGGAAAAATCATCCCGCCCGGCGATAATAAATTCGCTGCACTCAACAGCGCCGTTTGGTCAGGTGGCTCGTTCATTTATATTCCGAAAGGTGTCCACGTCGAGTTTCCCCTGCAAGCTTATTTCCGGATCAATGCGGAGAGCATGGGGCAGTTCGAGCGGACGCTGATCATCGTCGATGAAGGCGCAAGCATCCACTACGTCGAAGGCTGCACGGCACCGATGTACTCGACCGAAAGTTTGCACAGTGCAGTGGTGGAAGTGATCGTCAAAAAGAACGCACGCTGCCGCTACACGACGATCCAAAACTGGGCCAATAACATCTATAACCTCGTCACCAAACGGGCATATGCCTATGGTGACGCGACCATGGAGTGGGTTGATGGCAATCTGGGTAGCAAACTAACCATGAAGTACCTGTCTCTTATACACATCTCCGAGCCCACGAGACCGAGGCTGATCTC
>CAJXTM010000362.1 GCA_913061385.1 uncultured Rhodopirellula sp.
ATCTACACGTAAGGAGTCGTCGGCAGCGTCAGATGTGTATAAGAGACAGGATACGATGTGTCCGATTACGGAGTTCAGAAAGATCAAGCATGGAATCCAAAGCCGTGGATTTTGAATTGGGAAAAATGTGAGAAGGTGAATTGAGCACTGCAGCATTCAGTTTGCACTCGCATACACCTAACCCTCGCCGCCTTCCAAACGTCTCAATTGTTGCGTGGGATAGCTGGGAAACTGGACGCGGACTGAAGGCCGCCCTAGCCCTCTGCCGAATCGCTAACGCTGGTGGCCTCTTCGACACTTTTCAACTCGCCGTTGATCTTGTCGAGCAAGTCTTGGTATTCGCTCCGCTGTTGTTCGTTTTCAGCCTCCATCTTTTTGAGCATTTTTTTCAATTCGTCTGCATCGCTCGTTCCAAACTCATCTGTCGCCTGAGCCTGCAGCGTCTTAAGATTTTTATTTGCCGATTCGAACTCCGTCTCCGCTTTGATTCTCTGCTCGTTGAGTGCTTCATACTCTTGCTTCAGTGCTTCGATCGTACGTGCAGTCATATCATTTCTCTCTTGGGCATTTTAAGCTAATTGGTTGATTCAGTAACATCGTCAGCAAGCCGCATAATCTCTGCTGCGACCTGCGAGTCGAATTGCGAGACATTTTGCTCAAGGTAGGTAATCAGCCCGGCACCACTATCGGTCTTTCGTTGGGTTAATTCTCGCAAATCGGCAATGAAAGCGGAACCGTCTGCGGGCCCTTCTTCCTCTGCGTCATCGATCACATGTGAGTGAAACACTTCATCGAACTGCTGATGAGGCACACGCACCCATCGCGTCTCCCATGGTGTACCGGCCTGGGACTCAAAATCAAATGGCTCGATCGAATCATCGTTGATCACACTGGCGTTGTTCGGCGGCACCACACAAACGACTGCGGGAATGTGTGCCCGCGATGCATCACTGCGGGCGCGGCGGGTTATATTACCTGCGGTGAGCCAATTTGTGCCGTCTTTCCGCACCGGATCCAATCGTCGGTGTACATGACCGTTAACAATCACATCGATACCGGGAATGAGCTTAGGGCGGATCCGCCCGGCTTCTTCGTAACCGGGGATCAAAATGTCGTGATGTGTAATCCAAGCAACAAGATCAGCCTGAGAAGGTGCACCATCACCGACAAATTCCTTGGGTAACCGTTCTCCCCAAACCGTTCCGCCCACAACGACCTTCCTCCCTTGGACCATTCCCTGCCAACGATCCTTCATCGATAGCAAACGCAAATGCCCACCAGCAAACAGGATACTCACCGAGTCATTCGGTTTTCGCGTATTCTCGCGAACGTCATGATTTCCGTGAATCGCGGGCAACGCGGGCCCATGAAATTCTGAGATCGTTTCAATAATACGAGCCAGCAGCCAATTCGGATTGTCTTGTGGCAGATGGAACAAGTCGCCGAGAAGAATCGGTTGCAGTTGTTCCTCACGCGCATACCGCAGGCACCAAGCAAATTTCTCGATTGCAACCTGCGGATAATCATCCTTGCGGTACCCTGGAACCCGAGCTTCCAAGTGAGGGTCACCAATGAACAGGAGTCCTTTTTTCTCAATCATCCGTTGCCTCAGGCCTCTGCTCTTCCACGATGCGATCTTCCACGATGTGCTCGTGCGTGCCCGGCAGGGTCGACATCAATGTTGCCGGATCGATACGGCCGCCACAAGTCACACACTTGGGATGAACGCTCACAAATTCAGTAATGTCCCGTTCATTTTCCTGCACCAATACGCTTGCCTCTTCTACCTTGCCCTGAGCTCGCGTGAGCTCTCCGGCCAACGTACCCAACTGCTCCAGCACCATCTTGATCGGCTTTGGATCCCCGGGCGTCTCAATCGGTTGCAGCCCTTTCAAGAGCAGGACACGATGATCAAATCTGTCACTCTGACATTGAGCCTCCAGAAGTCTTCCGATCACCAACTCAAGCGGCTTGGTTGCCTCAATGACGGGCGGCGTTTCTAGCGAACGAATCACAGCCCACTTGGCGTCCACCAACGCTTGCTTCTCCACTGCAGCAGACAAACCCTCAATCGCCTTCGCAAGACCACCCGTGTCGTGGGAATGGGGAGGAGCCCGAAGGACGCCGAGGGTTTTGTTCGACTCATTGGCTGCAGCTTGGCACTCGATCGCTGCAACAAGCTTTTTGTAAACTCTCCGACACGCGTCGACTGGTTGCATTGCGGGAGGAGGGGCGAGCAGCGCACAACCTCTCGATAACTGCATTACACAATCCCGCCTGACCTGCGTATTTTCAATTTGCTCGATCAGCCTCTTAAGCGTGTCAGCAGGATGCTGCACAGGACAGGGAAGAAGAAGAGCGAGAGCATCGACGCGTGATGCTTCTGAGCCCCGGAGCCTCACCAACTTGGCCGCCTTCACAAGCCAATCACGCAACGCCTCGCACCTAACAGCACGATCGCGCAGTTGGTCGGGAGTCGTTTTTGCATTGTCTAGTTTTCTGAGCACTCGCAACTCGCTGTGCCGACGCGTTACTTCACACCCAGCCACACCCAACTGCAGAATCATCGCCTTGATTTTCTGAGCTTTTTCGTGCAGCTTGTCAATTTTTGCCCCTAACTGCTCAGCTGTCTTCACCGATTCACTGATTGCTTCGATCGGTGCAAATGCTGCAATCCTGGCGACATTCGCCTTACTCTCTGCCACAAGCCGCTTAGCTTCTGCGCGTTTAGTCGTTGTGCGTGTGCGATGAAGATGCTGCATTTCAACCAATTTTGCAGCATCGGACCCAGAGGCAAAGAACGCCGCAGCACGAGTCCCGCTCTCATTGAGAAGAAAGACCGGTGACTTCTGCTCACCGAAGTGAATATCGTACTCATTTTTGGACGCCCCAGTTTCTGTCACAACTTTGCTTAAACGCAAAGACTCATGCAGACTTTCCGGAACTCCCTGTCCGATCCGGTGCACGTCCTCACCGTTGATGTTGTATTTAACGGTCGACTTTTTGCGCTCCCAAACGATCGTTTGGTCATCGTCAGTTTCCACCGTCACCGTACATACCTTCGCACCGTGCCGCATCACGTGCTTCGTCCGTCCATTTGCGGCCAAAATCTGCAGAGCCGCGACGAGTGCGGATTTCCCGCAGTTGTTTGGCCCCGTCAGCACAGTCAGCCCATCCGCCAACTCAATCACGGTCTTACCGTGAGACATGAAATTCTCGAGCGTGATCGTACGGATCATGACAAATGAAAACAGAAGTGCAAAATTCGAAAACAGACCAAACCCGAGTCTACTGACATATGCTAAAGGTACCGCAAACAGGGTTTAGTATCCACTGTCCACGCGTCTCTGATGGTCATTTCAAGCAGAACGAAAAACACGAAGCGAGTGTTGGATAAAAACCCAACCCAGACTCCCGAACTCCTCTGCCCTACTTACGCAGTCACCACCCCAAGCTGACAACAACGCGAATTACCTTTGCCTTAACCATCGCAGCCTCATATTGACGCAATGCACCTCTCGACTGGGCCAGTGACGTTTGTTGCTCACGATCACGCACTCGAGATTGTGCGTGCCAATCGGACGAGCAAAATCGCGGAACGAATAAAAACAATCAAGGCTACAAGTGCGAAGACCAATACTCCAGCGACAACCATCCAATCACTTCTGACACCCGCAGTGACACCCACGATTAAGAAAGAATACACAAGACTCCCCAAAACCAACACAATGCTCAACCTACTGACGGACGCAGCGGATGACGCCAAATCAAACTGCCCGATGTACAAGGCGAGTTTTTTGATGAACAAAAGAAAGCAGATTTCTCCGACCGGAATTGACAAATTGGTTAAGGCAGCAAAGCCCCCCGCAAAAACGACACTGACATTCCCACGCAGTCCAACGCTATCCACCACGGTAAGTAAAAGCCACACGAGGTGCATTGATAACGCAACCTTAACGTACCCCTTGCCACCACTACCTCGCGGGACATACAGACACAAAATCTGACCAACAACAAATGCCACAACTCCGCCGAACCAAAGAAGCCCAACACCAATCAACACGACACCAGCGAACATAAATGAAGTGCTTCCCGAGCCAGTCACTCCAAACAGTACTGGCAACAAAACTCCACTGATGAAACAAATCAGCATCACGCAAATTGCATAGTAGCAAGTGAGCAGCCCCATTCGGGTTACCCTTAGGCCATCCTTATCCGACTCTCGCAGTAACACTTGTTCTTTTTCCGAAAGCATCGTTGGATGATAGGGATTGAGTGCTGAATCCTTCTGCTGTACGAACTCAACCGGCCACGCGGACTCGCCTAGGTTGCTGGCGTCGTCCGGAACCCTGCATCCAGAATCGCTTGAACTGACCTGCCGGGTTGGATGATTTCCAACGGGCTCTACTGATTCCCCAAGACGTTTACTCAACAGACCTTTGACCCTGCTTGCCTGGCCCCATTGGCCCTCTAAACCCAAACGCACTTCCGTTTCCGGACAAATCTTTGCGTCAACGGCAAGTTGCTTTAATTCTCCATGTGACAGGGGGCCCAAGGTTTCTGCACCGTCTTTGACAAACCATTCCTGTCCCATGATTTTCTCCAATCAAATATGTTATACACAACCGAACACCAAAGACAGCCAGACAACAGTGATCCGCAAACGCACTCACGAGGCTTCATTAGCAAATCCATTCCGAGTAAAACTCATCTCATCAATGGTGGCATGCATAACAACATCTCATGAACCATTACGTTAACAGATCCAAGATCGCAAATGTTTTACCGCTATGCGTGAAGACTGCTCCCCCTCTACGTGCACCAACGACAGCCCGCAACAATCGCACCATTCATTGACTCCCTTCGTTACGGACAAACACAACAAGGCTCCACCCATATCGACACAGCAACAACACTGAAAGACGCAACACTGAAAGACGCAACACTGACAAGTGCGAGTCGAGAGAAAACCTCTGTGGCCAGTAAGGTAATGAATGAGCGATGCGAAAGAACGCTCGCGTGACGTGCTGGCGAGCACCTGTACATCCACTCTCTGCATCCGTTTTGCTGAACAACTCTCTGCCGAATCGGTGTTCACAAAATACGGCCTTATTAACAAGCCGCAGACAAGCCGCAGACAAGGAGGACGGAAATTACCCCTCACTCAAATTCTCCTTAGCGGAGTATCTGTCTCTTATACACATCTGACGCTGCCGACGACTCCTTACG
>CAJXTM010000363.1 GCA_913061385.1 uncultured Rhodopirellula sp.
TCTACACGTAAGGAGTCGTCGGCAGCGTCAGATGTGTATAAGAGACAGCCTCAAAGCTTACTGATCCATACATTTCGCCCGGTGAACAGTCGTTCTTTAGGGTGTCATGATCATCTTTCAGAAAGTAGCTTGTCGTGTTCTGGTAAAACTGTCGATTGCTCGGTAGGGCGAAGATTCGACTCCATTTGAACCTCATCAATTCCAGAGTCATCGCCCATGGATCTGGCTTGTCGTAGTATTCAATGTCACCAGCATGAATAACAAAGTCAGGATTGATTTTCATCATTGCCGGATAAATTTTGTGCCCGCGTAGTCCGTCATCGCGACGAATGAAATCGTGACAGGTTGTCATGCAGAATTTAATGTTCTTCTTCGCATCAGTCGCCGGGGCAGTTTCAAAACGTCCGCGAATCACTGCAGTGGGTATTTGACCACCAACAATTCTTGCTTCCACGATGGCGGCGTACCGGGTTCCCGGTTTGAGATTTTGCAGTTGCCACTGGGCGGTGAAATCGTCTGCGGCGATGGTGCGTTTCCAATCCGTGCTCTTAAGTGCTCTGCGTTGTAGTTCTGGGAAATAGACCAAACGAACTTCACCTTGTGCCCCCGGGCAAGCCCCAAACATGTCATTCAGAAATACCTCTTCAGGTAATTGGGCAGCAAGAATCTGTTGTGCGTTTGTGTTCTTGGAAAGTTGTGAGGCCTCTTTTGATGTGAGAACGCGAAAGTTTTTCCCCTTCGTGTTCATTTCCTTCTGACGTGTTGTGCGTGTCCATAAAACGATTGAGTTTTGGTCAGCCCAGCTGTTCCTCATACCATTGGCTAGAAACGGGCCCGACTGTGGTTCTGTTACTTGTGTGCTTGGTGTTTTGATTTCGGTGAAACGAAAGTTCCGGTAGGCGGCCTTGCCACCATGGTCGGTGAGCATTAGTCGATCATCTTTGAGCGGTTGGCCAAAATCCTCCAGTCCCCAGAATTTACTAACTGCAAGAATGGCATCCCAACTAGGACCAGCGGTGATAATGTCAGATACCAAATCACCATTCAGGAAGTGCTTTAAACTCGCGCCATCAGCGACGATTTTCGCTGAGTTCCACTCGCCAATGGGCTTCAGACTTTTGGTACGGGACGGTCCCGATAGGTCGTAGATCGCTGCAGTTGAACCTTTGCCCAAATCGCTTGGTCTATCGTCAATGATCTGATACTCAACACCGTAATACTTAGACCCATATTTTCGGACACGATACTTAAGGCCGGTGTTGGTTTTAGCTTGGATTTTCCAGTCAAATGTAAGCTCGAAGTTGGCTGGAAGCGGACCACTAACAAGGCTTCCTTTGCCACCTTGTGGATGCACTAGCCGAATCTCTCCATCCACGAACTCCCAACTATCTGCTGTTGCATTCTTGTCAGCAGGATGCCAAAAATCTGGTTGTGCCCAGGCATCACGGTGGGTCTCGGAGTTCTCAACCTCCGTTTCATCTTGCCCGCTGCTGAACCCAGAATATGAGAAGTGTAAGCAGAGTAGAAAAATGGAGATTGCAAAAAAACGGAAGTGGTTCATCAATGAAGTCTCGTGGTGAAGGTTCCTGAAGTAACAGGAATTCTAGCCCGAATTTCATCACTGGTGGACTTGTATGGCAAGAGAACAGGCACGGCGCTACAGAAAAATTCGTACCAATCGAATGCAAATTTTCGGTACTGATTTGGGAGGGCCTGCCGCAGTGCGGGTGCTCGCATCCAACTCCCGAAATGTCATTACCGGTTGGATTTGACGTTCTGTAAAGATCGTGCGCTGGAAAAACACGAAAGCTCGATTTCAAACGCTTCTAGTTTTTCGTCCAACCAATCACCAAACTCATCTCGTGCGTCGCGGCTCAGGGTCGCTGTCATGTCGTACCAATGCTCGCCCGTTGCGTTAGCAAATGAGCCCGATGCTTCGGCGGCTATTTGATTAGTACTCGATTGGGTCATCGGAGTGATCTCCGTTTTGGGTTTAGCGGGACGAGCTGAATAACACTTTGTTGCTCAACTGCGATCGGGGTGTTGTTGGTAAGGAGTTTCCTGAGCGAAGTAGGTTCAGCCTTAAGCTGCGTGCCGCATCGAATCTGTGAATCGCTGATTGTTGATAAGTCACTGTCGACAAAAGGTTTAAGATTAGTGGTGAAACTGGCGGGCTACACGAAGAGCTGTGATTTAGAGGCACGTTAGTGGTAAACAGAGAAACAATTCGAACTGTTGATATGAATCGGTCAATTCACTCCATCAGTGTACTTGGAACCTCTTAATGCGTCAATAAATGTCTTTAAAGATCCTTAAGGGCGATGCTTACAACTTTGGGGCTTGTTTGTTCCCTTTGTAGCCCATTTGAGAAAAGAAATCCGAGTTTGAGGATTTTCTGGATGATTTGCAGCCAAGATGGTGAAATTCACGGCGAATGGAGGTGAGTTGGAACGGTGACAGATGTAAGTGACTTTTTTCACCGGTTTCTTTCAGCCACCCATTCGAGGAAATTTCAAATGATCAAAAAAATGATGATGGCAGGAGGTGCACTGGCTCTCCTTTCGAGTCTTACTTTCGGTGTGCCACTGTTTAGTTACGCACGTTGTGGAGTCAGTTGGCTACAGGAATCAGCCAGCGATGCGATGCCCTTGGAGTGGGAACTCAAGCGTGCTCGGCAGATGATTGCCGATCTGAAGCCGGAGATCGAAGTGAATGCGAAACGCATCGCTCGTGAGAAAGTCGATTTTGCGAAGTTGGAAAAACAACTGGATCAGACAAATGAGCGTCTTGCCAAAACTCAGAATGACATCGAACGTTTGAGTGAAGATCTGCGAAGCGAAAATGAGCAATACAGTTATGGAGGGCGGACATATACATCAGCTCAAGTCCAAAATGATCTTGGAAATCGTTTCAAGCGTTTCAAGACACGTCGTGCTACTGCAGAAAAACTGGGCCAAATGTTGTCAGCTCGCGAGGCCTCGCTACAGGCTGCCCAAGAACGCATGGAAGCCATGCTGGGTGCGAAAAGTCAGCTGGAAGTAGAAGTTGAGAACCTGCAGGCTCGTGTTGGCGCCTTGCGCGTTGCACAAACAAGCAGCCAACTTAATCTAGATGACAGCCAATTGGCTCGCACACGTGAACTGCTGGACGAGATTGCCACCAGAATCGATGTTGAGGAAGAGACGATGAGTATCGATGCTGAGTACTTCAGTGAAATCGACCTCGACGAACCGAATGATGAGAACTTGCTGAATGAGATCTCTTCCTATTTCGAAGGCTCGCGAGGTCAGCATTCTGAAGCGTTTGTAGCAATTCAAATCGACTGAGCTGAGTCGTGTACATTCATCTTCACTCGTTTTTTGTCCTCCCTGGCACTGTAGGCTGATCCGTGTCGGTAATCGATTCCCAACAGAACATTCAAACACCTTCAGCTTCGCGTTGGAGGTTGTGGATTGATGGTTGTGGTGGTTATTTGCTAGTGAATGGAGTGCAATGGAGTGTCGGGGGATTGAGCAGGGCAACTAACGCTGACGTTTGTGTTCAGGCTGACTGGCCTCGTTTAGCAGGTCAAATCTCTCGGCGAGGGGCTGACTATTTTTGGCAGGGGCAGAATTCATTAGAGTCAAAGACCTTGTTGACTGACGGTACGCCGTTTCCGATTCAAGGCTCCGCTCTGATGACATTGGGAAAACCAAGTCAACTCTCTGATACCGCCGTACTTTCTTTAAATGCTCCGCATCGTTTTGACCAACACGTAGACGGTGTTGTGCTGGTGCGGGAAACCGTTCTTGTGGGGCCAGGTTCGGATTGTCACTTGAGGTGCCGTGGTGCGAGTGACCGCGCGATTCTTCAGTTGAAAGATAATCAATGGTATGCCAAGGCTGGTCTGTTGGGTGATTTTCAGAAGCTCGAGGTGGGGCACCGAGTCGTGATCCAGTCACTTGCGATGACATTGGAAATGGCATGAAAAAGGCTGCAAAACAACCGGATTCACCAAAAGTGTCCAAGTTGCGTGAAAGTTCCGCGCCCATGTCGGACTTGCCTACTGCCCTAAACAACGTGGGAAATGGCAGCCCAGAGAAGATCTCCATCGATCAATCTCCTCGGAAACCCCGATTAATGAATACACTACTAGATAGACTGAAGGAGCGACCCAATACTCAACCGTTACTGGAAACAGCGCCGGTCGCCGGTCAACCAAATGCTCTGGTGGATTTCGGACAAGAAGATGATTTCGAAATTGTCACAGATTTCGGTAGAGGAAGTCGTGATTTGAATCAGCCAAGTTCTTTTCACAGACCAGATCATGATGCGGTTTGGCTAGGTGAAACTCAGGCTGGTGATTCAACGACTCGATCGATGACCTTTACATATTCCCCCGGATCGACACCTCTACCTCCCTACACGATTCGTCGTGGAGTCGGCATGGGTGGTTTTGGAGAGGTTTACTTTGCTCTCAGCGATGCAGGCAAAGAAGTTGCTCTCAAGCGAATTCAACGCAATCTTGAAATCGAGTTGCGTGGTGTTTCCCAATGCTTGAATTTGAAGCACCCCAACCTCGTCGCCCTCTTTGATATTTGTCGCGACTCAAAGGATGAATCGTGGGTTGTTATGGAGTACGTTCCCGGGCTTAACTTGCGTCAGATTCTTGACGAGGCCCCAAAAGGATTGTCACAACCTGTAGCTGACCACTGGATACGAGGGATCGGGGCCGGCGTACATCATTTGCATTCTGCGGGTCTGGTACACCGTGATCTTAAACCAGGCAATATTTTTGATGACTTGGGGCAGGTTAAAGTTGGAGATTATGGCCTGAGCAAGTTCATTTCGACATCTCATCGTGGGGGTCACACTGAGAGTGTTGGAACGTTTCATTACATGGCGCCAGAAATTGGGCGGGGTGAATACGGCCGGGAAATTGATATTTATGCACTCGGAATTCTCTTGTTTGAGCTGTTGACCGGTGATGTTCCGTTTGATGGCGAGAGTTGTCACGAGATTATCGTCAAACATTTGACAGCGACTCCAGACTTGAGCGGTATCTCGGAGCCCTACCGATCAACCATCGCACGGTGCTTAGAAAAAGATCCAAATAAACGATTTGCATCCGTTGCAGATATGCTGTCGGCACTCGATGGCGATGTGACTGAAGATCGGAGCTTCCAGAGCCCTGAGGCAACCAACAGCCCTGAGGCAACCAACAGCCCTGAGGCAACCAACA
>CAJXTM010000364.1 GCA_913061385.1 uncultured Rhodopirellula sp.
CATCTGTCCCGGTCATTTCTGAAGCACCGATACTGGCAGGTTTTGAATCACTTAGTTTACTATTTTTCAAAAGCGTCTGAATGGCTGACCGGCGACTGTCGCCAGAATTAGGATCGGAATTGAGATCGCCAGCGATCACAAATAACGCGTTGTCGGGCAGACCACCTCTCGTACCGTCGTCATCAATTAGATGCGTTGATGAGGGGCCTGCAAGGTAATCTGTCCAGAATCTGATTTCGTCGTGGTTTCGACATCCATTGTGATCATCGGCACCATCAAACACCGGGGGCGTTGGGTGACTGGCAAGCAGGTGAATGACGTTTTTTCCGACTCGAATTGGAACATCAGTATGGTTTTTGCTCGACAGCCTCAATTGTTCCCAGATTTTGTCGGGGTAGTAGGATTTGCCGGACTCCGGAAATGTTGGTCGAAGCGCACCTGGTAATTGTGACCAGCGATAATTCTGGAAGGTGCGGATTTCTGACTCGACAATTGGAAACCGACTGTACACGGCCATCGCGTATTGGCCCGGATAGACGCCGTATCCCCATGCATCATTCGCGCCCGTTGATTTGCCATTTCCATCCAGGTCCAGCATGCTGGGTTGGCCGGTGTTGCTGGGGACAGCGTACCGGTGTGGATATGCGATTGCGGTCAAGCCACTTTGACCGATCGCTAGATACTCGTCACCAAAAGTGTCAACTGTCATGCCGTTGGTGTCATAGTCAATTTCATTAACCAGTAGTATGTCTGGGCGGACAGACTGCACAATTGCTGCGAGTTTCATCGCTTGCTGATTCTTACCGCCGCGCAGTCGAGCTAAGACCTGACCTTGTTGATCAGCATAGAGAGACGCATTGAAGGTTGCGATTCTTATTGTGCCATTGTCAGCTTGGTTTTGGGTCACCGTCGGGTTTTGGGCGAACAAGTCTCGATGGAACAAGGTCAAGCAGCCTGTGAGCAGAAGGATGGCCGCGATCATTTGAAATCGCGTGTGATGAGAGTTCATGAACGATGCAAATTCTTAGGGGATTGCCGGAAGCCGGGAAACCGTTGAAAGTTGAGCAGCACAGTAGTCAATGGAATCCTCTACCTTAAGTGTATCACTGATGAATAATCTGGTCTCACTCCCGTCGCATGAATTGCATCGATATCTGGGTGCCCAGTTGGTATCTGAGTCGAATGCTGAATTCTGCGTCTGGTCACCTACTGTCGACTGCGTGCAGATTTATCTCGAAAGCCGGGGCAACGAACAACCACTCGTTCTTAATAAGCTGGACAGTGGTTACCACGTGGGTGATATCGATCATGTATGTGCGGGGGATCGCTATTACTGCTCTTTTGATGGTGGGCCAAAAAGACCAGATCCCGCTTCACATTTTCAGCCCGATGGAGTTCACGGACCAAGCCAGATCGTTTCTCGCAATTTTGCGTGGACTGATTCTCAGTGGCACGGAGTGCCCCGCGAGTCACTGGTGATCTATGAATTGCATATCGGAGCCTTCACCGAGGCGGGAACATTTCGTTCTGCCGCTGCAAGATTAGATGAGTTGGTTGATCTGGGCGTAACCGCGATCGAACTGATGCCTGTTGCAGATTGTGCGGGAAGATGGAACTGGGGCTACGACGGTGTTTGCCTGTTCGCTCCCAATCGGAATTATGGAACGCCCGATGACTTGAAATTATTGATCAATACCGCACATGCAAAAGGGTTGGCTGTGATCCTCGATGTGGTCTACAACCATTTGGGGCCAGAAGGTAATTATCTAGGTGAGTCAGGGCCCTATCTTTCCACAAAACACAATACGATATGGGGTGCTGCACCCAATTTTGATGACGGTGAACATGGCCGGGGGTTACGACGATTCTTCATTGCCAATGTGATGCATTGGTTGGAAGATTACCACTTTGATGGTCTGAGAGTTGATGCGATTCATTGCATGAAGGATGAGAGTGAAACTCATGTGGTGACCGAGATCAGCCAAGCAGTTCGATCTTGGGCTGGTATTGCGGGGCGTCCCGCAATGTTGATCGCTGAAACGAATGTGTTTGATCCGGAAATATCGCTGCCCATTTCAGAAGGTGGATCTGACTTTGATGGGCAATGGTGCGATGACTTCTTGCACAGTGTCTTTGCAATTGTCAGGCCCGGTGAGCAGCTATGTCATCGGAGCTACAAATCTGGGTCGGACTTGGACCAAACTGTGCGAGTCGGATACGTCCACGAAGGAACGCTTCGCGAAGAAAGAGGCCGGAGCCAGCCTCGTGAATCAGTTGATGTAGGGTCACTGATTTACTCGATTCAACACCATGATTTCGTCGGAAACCATCCGTTGGGAAAACGCTTGCATCAATTGACCTCTCAAGAAACTCAACGCGCAGCATCAACCTTGTTGTTGTTGCATCCCGCTACGCCCATGTTGTTCATGGGTGAGGAGTTTTGTTGTGACAATCCATTCCAGTTTTTTGTGGATTTTGGCGATAAGGTTTTGCGCGATGCGGTTGTTGAAGGTCGCAAAAAGGAGTATCCGCAACATGACTGGTCCGCGGGCACGTTACCGACTGATGCCGCCGCATTCAACGATTCAAAAATTGGATCGGCCTTGAATGGCGATCATGAGATGAGAGCTTGGTATCGGGATTTGCTGGCGTACCGTAAGCGTTGGGTAGCCAATGGGATTTTGCAACCCGGAACAATGCTGGTAGAGAGTTGTCTCGAGAAGGGAGTGTTTGTTCTGCGATATAAGGCAGTTGCGGGGTCTGTGACAGTTGCAGTCCGCTTGTCAGAGTTGCCAGGAAACGGTGATGTTTTTGATTTTCACGCACAGGGAGAACTGTTGATGGATTCTTGTCCTGGGCGTTCTCAGTTGCTGCAGTTGTTACCCAACCATGCAAAGGTGTTTTGTGGAAATATGGTTGAACGGAAGTAGTTTTTCTTGTTTTTTTGCGCTGGACATAGTTATTCGGGTGGGAAATACTCGTTGTGAAAAAAGCGAGAACAGGTTTTGTGCCACTTCTGTGAATGCGTTGCGAAAGAACATCAGGAGATCTTATGCATTGTCCACGAACAGCGAGTTTTTCATTGCTGCTAATCTTTGCACTTGGGGGAATGGCGGCGCCAGTTGGTTCAGGGTGGGCTGCGGAAGCGCCGAAGTCTTTGGAGAAATTACGACAAGCTGATCTGATCATTGTCGGTACGATCCAGAATGTGATTGTCGAGTCAGAGCGGTCCAGAATCGAACAGGGATTTGGTAACTATGATTGGGGTATTTACTTAACACTGGCTGTCGAAAAAATTGAGAGGGGTGATTATTCCAGCCCTGAGATTGAGTGTAGGTGTTTTCGGATCAAGTCACGTCGAAGTGCAGCCGAATATTTGTCGAGTGCCGGGCACGATCCTATTCCGGGACCTGGTGCCGAGGTGAGGGTCTATCTGAATCGCAATGGGACCCATTGGAACGTGCTCAATCCCAACGGAATTACAGCACCTGATGCCAATGCAAATGAGGAGGTGTGGCCGGATGGGACACTCAGTGAGGCACCTGAAGTGGCTGGGTTGTCCGGCCTGATGTACACGTATTTACTACCACTTGAACTTTGGGGAATATTGTTTTTCGTCATGTTGCCACTTGTGTGTTGTGTTTTTTTTGTGGTGCGATATCTGCGACGCAGGCGATCATCGATTGAAGTGGGTAACGAGTTTTCTGACTGACCCGGTTGCAAGCGGCAACTCACGTCTGAGTGCGAATCGTGAATGTATTTCGAGACTCATCTGCCAATCATGCACTAAGATTCACGCTTTTAAACCGATGTGTTACGTTGACAGGCAGCAACACATGCAGTGAGATGGTGAGGTAACCCTGAGCAATTTTCAGGATCGGACCGCTGTTGAAGTGTTAAGCGGTCGGTGCCTCAGGGGGGATCTGGTTCGGTTTATATTCGATGTCGAGAAAGTGTTGTGAATTGGTGAGAAGTCATTTGTCATTGGGCGGAACGAGGGACAGATGCATGTTGTTGTGATTGGCGCTGGTGCTGCGGGAATGATGGCGGCGTATGCTGCCGCCAGCCAGCACGCTTCGGTTGTTCTGCTGGAAAAGAACAATAAAACCGGTGTCAAAATCCTGATGTCAGGTGGCACTCGCTGTAATTTGACCCATCACACTGATGCCCGGGGTATTGCTGAAGCATTTGGGCATGCAAAGCGATTCCTGCAACCAAGTCTGGGAGGATTTCCTCCCAAGGCAGTTGTTGAGTTCTTTGAATCAGCTGGGGTAGCTACCAAGGTAGAGTCGACGGGAAAGGTGTTTCCCGTTAGCAATCGCGCTGTTCAGGTCCGGGATGCGCTGCACGGCTTCGCCGTTGATGCCGGCGTTGAAATTCAGACCGGTGCGGGGGTGACCGGAATTCGTCCTGACGGTCAAAAATGGTTGGTCGAAACAGAGGATTCTGTTATCACAACGGATCGTGTGATTGTGACTACCGGCGGAAAAAGTTGGCCGGGTTGTGGAACCACGGGGGATGCATACGCTTGGATGACTGAACTTGGACATGCCATCGAGCGAACGCGGCCAGCTCTTGTGCCCTTGCTTGGTGGTGAGCAGTGGATGAAGGATTTGTCAGGTTTAGTGGTTGATGATTCCATCGTTACCGTGCTGCCGGTGTCGGGTAAGCAGAAATCGCTGGCTCAGCGGCGTGGTTCTCTTCTCTTCACGCACTTTGGTTTTTCTGGACCTGCAGCCATGGATGTTAGTGGTGCAATCACGGCTGCCGTTTCTTTTGATCAGGTGCACATGATTGCCGATCTGGTTCCGCACTGCTCAGAGGAAGAGCTAAAAGCGGCACTCAGTGAACGGCAAGATGGTGGAAGGGCGAAGGTTTCTTCACTGTTGTCGATGTGGCTACCCAATCGCCTTGCCAATGGAATCATTACACAGTTGGGACAAGATGCTCGACTCGCCGAGCTGTCCAAAGCTGCACGAAATCGATTGATGCAGAACTTGAAACGGATGCAATTGCCCGTCATAGGGACACGCGGGTTTGAAAAGGCAGAGGTGACCGCTGGCGGAGTTCGGCTTGATCAAGTTGATCCTCGGACTCTCGAAAGTCGCATGCACAAAGGTTTGTTCATTGCGGGTGAACTTTTGGACGTCGATGGTCCAATTGGCGGTTACAATTTTCAAGCAGCGTTCAGTACCTGTCTCTTATACACATCTGACGCTGC
>CAJXTM010000365.1 GCA_913061385.1 uncultured Rhodopirellula sp.
GCTGACTCTGCCGCTGCTGACTCTGCCGCTGCTGACTCTGCCGCTGCTGACTCTGACGACGACGGTGCTGCTGCAGAACCGCAAGCCAGTGCGACTGACGATGCCAAAGAGACCTCGCCGAAGTAGGTGTCAGCTCGTCTGCTGATGATCCCATGCGGGTTGCCAGCAGCCGATTTTGTTTCCCATCAGATGTTCAGATGCTATTTGCTTTAAGCATTGGGCCGTTCTGGTCCAGGCTCGCACACACATGTTTTCAACTTGAACTCGCATTCCGCGAGTAAAACACCAACGAAAGAATTTGATTACCGATGAAACAGGCAATTTTTGAGACCAGCAAGGGAACTATCCGACTCGAACTCTTTGAGGAACAAACTCCGAAAACAGTCGGTAACTTTGAGACGCTGTGTGGCAAAGAGTACTACGATGGACTGACGTTTCACCGCGTGATTCCGGACTTCATGGTCCAGGGTGGGTGCCCTGATGGAACGGGAGCAGGTGGCCCGGGATATAAGTTTGAGGATGAGTTCGATCCCGCGTTGCGGCATGATGCCCCTGGTGTTTTTTCTATGGCAAATGCTGGACCCAATACCAATGGTTCGCAATTCTTTATCACTCACGTGCCTTGCCCACATCTCGACGATCGCCACAGCGTCTTTGGTAAAGTAATCGAGGGGCAAGATGTTGTTGACTCGATCGAGCAGGGTGACATCATGAGCACTGTCCGAGTTGTCGTCGTCGAAGATTGAGCCTGATTCGCGTGTCAGTCCCAACAGCAAGATGCAGCGAATCATACTGCTGCCCAGTTACACGGTGGTTCAAACCATACTGTGCTTTAAACCATACTGTGGTTCAAACCATACTGTGGTTCAAACCATACTGTGCTCTAAACCATACGGTGGTTCAAAGCATGTGTTGGGGTAGAAACAGTGAATGTCGCGGAGCAACAAGTCACGACACTCTAAGCGTCTCTGGGGCCATGATCCAGAGATGCCCGGCGGATTGTGCCCTGCTTGGGTTTTAATTCGCTTCTGGCGTCTTAAGCTGCTTTTGGATTGATAAAAATAGGCAGGGCAATCGGTCGTGCTCGTGTTCTCGAATTGCTTGTTGTGTAGGCTTGTTTCAAGCGGATTCCATATTGTTCGGAATCCGAACTTGGAATGTGAACGCGGCAACGTAGAAATCGCACGGATCGAAACGTTGGTCTCGCGAAGCCCTGATCCACGCGGTGGTTGTCATGAAACCTACTCCGGTAAAGCCACCAACTGAATTGGGATCACCCTCTGTTTGGTCTTTGTTGTGGCGTTGGGTGCTCGGTGCCGCTGTTGGTACCAGTGTGATCGCGGTCACTTCGCCTCTATTTTTGCGAAGCTATTTGCCGCTGAATGCTGACCCAGTACGGGGTGTCTGGACTCTCACACCGGATTCAGATTATCGCTGGCGCAGCGAAGGGTATGCGAGCACGGCGATTGGCCCCTTTGGAATGCCAGGTAAAACAGCGGGTCTGCCGGGCACTTTCTCGCCGCAGGGCGATCAGGCAGCAGATTTTCAGCATGCTCAAAGTCCGCCAATACAGATTGCTCTTTGGGGTGACTCACAGGCTGAGGGTGTCTCTGTTGATGATGCTGACAAGCTGTTCGCAAAAATTGAAACTGTGTCCGGCGGTGATCTGAATGTTTATCCTCTGGCTCGGAGTGGCGAAGATGCAGCTGATTGGGTGACGCAAATGCCACGCGTCGAGGAAAAGTTTGGTCTTGATCAGCATGTGATACTTGTGGTCGAACCGGCAGATCTGTTGGCTGCGGTTGGTGCGCCGGTGGCTGCACCATCGGTGGGCGATGCCTCCGCTGCCAACGCATCCTTGGCATCTAAACTTCCCGCATTTGTGATTCAGGCCGCCCGCAATCTGCTGCGTGAACCCGATGGCGCAACCCCGAGACATTTAAGGTTCACGGTGGGTCCGGTGCCAGCGGCCAGCGAGCAGCTTGGTATCAGCGATCAGTCTGCAGTCGACCAGCCAACGGAAACCAGCGATATGTCGGACGAGTCACAGAGTCGTGATGACACCGCTTTGTGGGTGAATGCTCTCGCGGCGATCAGGAACGCAACAGAGTTACCGATTGTCTTGCTGTATGCTCCGTTGTCACCCCACATCCTTGATGGCAAGACCCGTTGGCAAGATCCAACCGCCGACCAGTTTCACCTGATGCACGATGCTGCTGAAAAGTTGGGGATACGCGTGGTGGATGCCCGAGACGAACTGCGGGATTCAGTTGCCTTGGACGGATGTTGGCCACATGGATTCCATAATGGTCTTATTGGTTCAGGGCATCTGAACCAAGTTGGCAACGAAATACTGGCTGCCAAGCTGCTTGAAGCGTTGTCAGGTCCCCCAGGTGATTCAGCCTTGCGTTCCATAGAAAGCAGGGATTGAAACGGATGCTATTCACCCAGTTCGAATTTCCGATCTACTTTCTGTGTGTGTTGATCGCTGCCTGGTTGTGCCGTGGGCGACGCACCCGAAACGCAGTGTTATTGATCGCCAGTTATTATTTTTATGCCTATTGGGACTATCGGTTCTGCAGTCTGCTTGCGCTGTCGACGATCGTCGATTACTGCATTGCCAGGTGGATGGTTCGTTCGACAGGCACCCGAGTCCGGCGGGTTTTGTTGTTGTCGAGTCTGGTTGTCAATCTTGGCGTGCTCGGTTTCTTCAAGTACTTCAACTTCTTTATTGATTCTGCGAGTCCTGCACTGCAGGCGATTGGTTTGAGCGGCGAGACGTTGGATATCATTCTTCCAGTGGGAGTTTCGTTTTATACCTTTCAAACACTCAGTTATACGATTGATGTTTATCGAGGCGTGCTGAAGCCCGTTAATCGTTTTTTGGACTTCGCTTTGTACGTCGCTTTTTTTCCTCAGTTGGTCGCAGGGCCGATTGTCCGCGCACGTGAGTTGTTGCCCCAGTTGGCAACGGTGCCGGGGTTTTCCAAGCGACGTTTCTATGGCGGTGGGCAACAGATGCTGCGTGGCCTTGTTAAAAAAGTGTTGCTTGCTGACCGTCTTGGTGAAGCGGTGGATGTGGTTTTTGCCGGGCCTGATTTGTATAGCGGTATTACTATCTGGATCGCGGTATTGGCCTACGCTGGCCAGATTTACTATGACTTTTCCGGCTACAGTGACATCGCCATTGGAGCTGCGAAAATGTTGGGTTATCGGTTTCCTGTCAATTTTCGACATCCTTATCTGTCAGGATCGATGTCTGAGTTTTGGCATCGTTGGCACATGACGCTGTCCCGGTGGTTGCGGGACTATATTTACATTGCACTGGGAGGAAGCCGAGTAAGCCAATGGGTGACTTACCGTAACCTGATGATCACGATGACTTTGGGGGGGCTATGGCATGGAGCAGCATGGACGTTTGTATTGTGGGGTGTCTGGCATGGCTTCGCACTTGCCTTCGAACGAAGTTTCAAAAACACGGTTCGTTTCAGGCTCGCCCGGCCCATCGGTTGGTTGCTCACGATGTTTGTGATTCTGGCCGGATGGGTGCTGTTTCGCAGTGACAGCCTGCTGAATGCTGCGGGGGTTTTGCAGCGAATGGTGAGCTTTGCCGAAGGAGTGAATTGGTACCCTCCACTAGCAATTGCGGCACTGCTTTGCTGTGTCATCGAACACGTCGCTTGGTGCACTCCCTTGCGTCGCGCCATGAGACTTCCGATCAATGCGTGGTATTCGCCGATCCTAACCACCGTCATGATTTGGGCTTTGTTGCTTTATGCATCACGTGATTTTCGACCGTTCGTTTACTTCCAGTTTTGATGCGGTCGAAGGTTTTCACTGTCAGGAAAATGCCGGTTCGGGGTGCCGGTTCGGGGTGCTGGTTCGGGGTGCTGGTTCGGGGTGCTGGTTCGGGGTGCTGGTTCGGGGTGTAAGGGGCAGCGTTGGGTTGCTGTCGACTGCTGATTTAACGTAGTCGAAATCGCGAACCTCGAATCGCGAACCTCGAATCAGGAACGTCGAATTCGGTCCCATTCCACTTGGTGGTTCGCATTCGTCACATTTCGATAACTCAATGACAGTGACAGCACGACTCCGATCGCAATGGCTGCTGCGATCACAAACATGATCATGATCTGATACTTCACTGCCTCAATGGGCTCAGCTCCTGCCAACAATTGGCCGGTCATCATTCCAGGGATGCTGACGATTCCGGCGACCGACATCGTGTTCAGAATGGGGATCATCGCGGTGCGGGTTGCTTCAATGAAGACACCTCGGCAACTCTCCCAACGTGTGGCACCCAGAGCCAGCATCGTCTCAACTTCACCTCGGCGATTTCTCAGTTCACTGAGGAAACGATCGAGCCCCAGCGAAATTCCAGTCAGTGAATTACCTAGCACCATTCCGAGCAATGGGATCACCACCTGCGGACTGTACCACGGTTGTGGACGGACGATGAGTAATACGGTGATTGACGTGACAATCCAAGCACTTGTCCAGACTGAAAAAATTGAATTGCGATAGATCGTCGGGTAGCGATGGTCAATTCGTTTGACGGCTGAAACACCCGCGATCACGGTCATCAGGGCAGCCAAGGCCAAGACGGGAGCCGGTTGAGCGAGTTCGAAAATCTGCTTCAATACCAACCCTAGAATGGCCAGTTGAATTGTCATTCGAACTGAGCTGGTTGCAATTCGTTTTGCGATGCCAAGACCAAGTTGCAGCGAAATGATTGCGTTGATGAGTAAGAGCGTCGCAGCCACACCGACTTCAAACCAAGATAACGAGAGATTGCCTTTTGGGCGTGGTTCCAGAATTTGCCCCAGTATGCTTGCATGGCTGAAAGTCGGGAAAATTGATGCGAGAGTCTCTATGTCAGTCATCTGAAGACTCCAGTTGTTGATCGTTTGCGTGTCCTTTGATTTTGCGAAGCGGTTGCTGCTGGCTGCCTGGTACGGTTGGCAGGGCAAGTTCTCCTCGATGCATCGTGATGGTGCATCGGGTCATGCGATCAACCTGCGTTGGATCATGGCTCGTCCAAAGAAATGCTTTGCTGTCGCCGTGCCCGCTGGTGGATTCGCTGTGCCATACGTGAATTCGATTTTCAAATTTCTCGCGGGCATCAGCATCCAGAGCGGCGGTTGGTTCATCAAGTAACAGAATTTGAGGTTTCATTAACCTGTCTCTTATACACATCTCCGAGCCCACGAGACCGAGGCT
>CAJXTM010000366.1 GCA_913061385.1 uncultured Rhodopirellula sp.
CGAGATCAGCCTCGGTCTCGTGGGCTCGGAGATGTGTATAAGAGACAGGTAACACGGTTGCCAAAAACAATGGTGGACGAGCCGCTGTCAGCAGCCGATAGGGAGCGTGATAAAAGAGATACTTTGGAAGTAGTTCTCCCAACACAAATACGATCGGTGTTAAACAGATCGGCCCCAGCAATTCGGCACTGGAGCCAACACCAAACCAGACGGCGACACCCATCACGATGGCCAGACTGGTGACATAATTGGCGAGATTATTTCCGACCAGTGTGGTAGCCACAAAAATCGCTGGATGATTCAGCAACCAAATCATCCAACACGCCATCCTTGAGCCACTTAATCCATCAAGCACCAGACGCGTTCGCGACACACGGTAAAAACCGGTCTCACTACCGCTAAAGAACGCGCTGAGTAAAAGCCCAAGGATAAACAGTAGTCCAGCGACAATCATGGAAGATCGTCCTTCCATTCACCCTGAACAACGTCGATCCATATTCCGTCATCCTCCGCTACCAGAACCGTCAGCAGATACCCAGACAACCTTGCTGTATCGCCAGCTCGAGGTAAACGCTCATTGTTTCGTTGAATGTACCCTGCAACGGTGTTGACTCCTTCCTCGATCACTTCGATTCCAAGTCGTTTGGTCAACGCTCGCACACTGACCAAGCCCGAAACCCGGAAATGATCCTGACCTATCTCCTGAATGACGACTTCACCAAATGGATCCCGCTGCTGGCGAGGCGCCAAAATACTTCTCATGATCCCATCAATTGAAACGGCTCCCAACAACTCACCAAACTCATTGACCACAACAGCCACTGAGTGATGCTCGTCATTAAGTCGGTCCAACACTTGTGAGACACGCGCGGACCATGGGACATAGATCACTGGCTCGTAGAACGCGGTTAAGTCGTCCAGTTGACTCGGCCGCAAAGTCCTTACTTCCACCGAATGAGTGATCATCTCACCCGTTGAGTCCGTGACCATCAGGTAACCACTGGTGGGCATCACCTCTAGAACATGCTTTGATTGGACGGGTTCAGGGTACATCCAGAGCTTATTACGTGGTCGCATCAATTCGCCGACCCGCGTTTCAGCAATTTCTACAAGCCCTTGCAATGCCATTCGCTCGCGTTGCAGCAAAGCGGCATCATCTGTACCGAGATTGATTGCACGTTCGATGTCTGCAAGATCGATCTCGGGCTCAGGCTTGAAGGATGGCCAAACCAGACGACTGGCAGCCTGATTCACCGCAGTGACCAGAGGCACGATGGGACTCACCATACGAACCGCCAATGAAAGCGGAGGGCCGAGCATGATGGAAAATCTCAGTGGAGCCAGAACAGCCACACTCTTGGGGAGCATTTCACTGAAGAAAATAATACTCAACAAGCTGACAATCGTAAAAGCGATGGCAACCGTCCGGCCTGCACTTTCATCATTTTCCAATCGCCCGCCGACAATCGCCGCGATGGCAAAATACGTCATATTGATCAGCAGGTTCCAGAACAACACTGCAGAAAGCAAGTGCTCAGGATCTTTAAGCATCCTCGCCGTAATCCTGCCTCCAACACCTCCGCGAGAGAGGCTTTTGCGGCTTCGATGATTAAGCGAAAACATTGCCGCTTCGCTACCGCTGAACAGAGCGCTGAAAACAATCAGAACGCCCATGGCAAGAAGCCAGAGCCAAACGTCCGTGATCCAATTCAAGCGTCATCTCCACCAGCACCACGATCCCGTTCCAGCGACACATCAAAATCGCTTAGAGAAGGAATCATCATCGCCGCCGTCGTGAACACGTAACCAACAAGCAACGCAAAAAAGACGTAGAGGTGGTCTGTCTGCAGCAGAAATTGCGTGATGGCATAGAAGGTTACCAAGGGTAAGCCAAAGGAGGCAAAGAAAATTGCCGAGGATGGATTCCGCCATCCCAAAGAAGCAAAGAGAGCTGCCCCACCGCCAAGAATCATCACCAGAAACGGTGCCAACTGTAGCTGGAAAGCACCCCGAAAGCTCACCATGATGGTCATGCAAATCGCAATCCCGACGCACAGGAAGAATACGGTTCCCAGACTCGCCAGAATTGCGGTGCGACCAGCCACGTAATTCAGCCCTGAGTGCAATCCAAGCATCGTCACGAACACATATAAAATGGCAGCTCCAAGGATGACGTAGACCATATTCTCGTAAGTCATCACACCGCAGGCAGCAAGAACAATCACCAACATGATCGGTAGCAAAATCATTTCTTTGGCGACATAGAGCACGCCCACTAACTTGCCAAAGATGAACTCCCGAGGGCTCAAATCCGTTGCGAGCAATAAATCGAGCGCCAAACCATCTCGTTCCCCAGTCACCGAATTGACGGCCAGTGCATTGACCAGAACAAGGCTAATCACTCCAAGTGCAGCAACAGGAATTGTGGCTGATGGGAGCGCTCGTCCGATGCGTCCTCCGGGTTCCATTGCAACACCGGTCTGAATTTGGGAATACAGGACACCAGCAATGAAAAGAAAGAACACGACGAAGGCGACGCGAATCACGACTATTTTACGACCGTAAGCCCAAGTTCGAACTTCACGCCACAGAATCGGGTTATCCCAAACTCGTCTTGGCGACCGCGCTTTCCAGTTCGTAACATTTCCCTCATCTTTGACATCGTCCGAAGACTCTGCTTCCTGAGCCTTGAGTCGTACATCTCGTGAAGGATTCCAGACCCTCACCTTTGCCACACCCAATGCCAAAACCAAGATCGAGAGTACTACGTTACTGCAAACAAAAAGCACGACTCCCAGAGCGGTCTCACTCGACAGACTCGCCAGCGGTGATGCCGCTGCAGCTAACGCCCTTGGGGGACTGAAAATCAAAGTGATTGATTGCGGTGCCCCAACCAGCAATTCAGCCACCACCTCTCCGATGCCCATGTACATCAACAGACCGAGCACCGTCATGGCAATCGCCTGAAAAGTTTTGTCACGCCACATTCCAACAACGGTGCCAATGCTACCTGCCAAAACAATGGTGGCTGCCGTAACGATGAAAACGCCCAAAACCTGCTGAGGTGATACACCACCAAGCAGAGGCAATGTCATAAATAGGGGTAGCGCCCCGACCAGCATTGTCATTGGCGTCAATAAGGTTGCTGTCAGTTTTCCAACGACAACCTCGAAGCCCGAAAGCCGCGTTAGCAGCAACAGCAACAGCGTTCGCCGATCCTTCTCCTGCGCAACACTACTAGCAGCACCGACCGCAGCAAAACTGGCGAGCACAAGCAACTGCAAAGGAGCCAGAAGAGTAAACATCCAGCCTCCGAAGCGGGCGGAATCGCCGCTTGTTGACAGTGATCTGGACCCATCCAAAACCAGATAACCGGTGCACAGCAGAAGAAACAGGGTCAAAACGTACAGACCCCGAATCAAATACGTTTTAGGGCGTTTGGGAACCACAGTCGCTTCGCGATTGAAAATCGGTCCAAACATGGCTCGGGGCTCAAAATTAACAACGGGGGCGGATTCAGAGCCATAGGTTAGCAAAGCCCCACCACTGTGGCAGGTAACAGCTACTCCTAAAAACCACTACAAACTGATTAATCCGGAAATTTTCAACGGAACACTTATTTTAACCATCGTGCATGGTCAAAGTGCGTCAAGTACGCACGATCTCGTACTAGGGTTTTAAAAACAAGGTGTTTCTTTACGTTTATTACTCACCGCCATCAACTCGTCAGTCTGCGGAAGGAAATTCGATGGGCTCTAAGATGAAAGCGATCCGAAGATTTTTGGCAGACGACGAGGGACCGACGACCGTCGAATACGCGGTCATGCTTGCCATGATTATCGGCGTGTGCATTGTCGCTGCGGTTTTCTTAGCTGAAAAAACGGGTGACAGTTTCGATTCCTCATCAGGGGCAATTTCTGGAGCAATTTCCAATTAGTTCCTTAAATTGGACCTGAAGTGAGATGAATTCGAACCCTAAGACATCACCAACGCGACGACGACTCCTGATTGATTTGGGCGTTCAGGGAGCTCTCATCCGCCGAACGGGGCTCTACGCCATTGCTACGGCTGTCTACTTCCTGGTCATCTTCATTCTGTCCGATGCCCTCAGCCATCCTCATGAGCCGGCTTCTGAGTCTCTATTTCGCTGCCTTGATCAGGCAGTTTTATGGGCGCCAGGACTCATCCTACTGGCACCATTGTTCGCCTACGACCTGATTCATATCTCGAATCGCTTTGTCGGGCCAATGTTCCGCTTACGCCGGGAATTGCGCAAACTCTCCCAGGGTGAGGCCGTTTCCACCATGTACTCACGGCAGGGCGATTTTTGGGCCGACGCATCTGAATCGTTCAATCGGCTCCGAGATGAGGTTTTGGAACTGCGAGCGAGAGATGCTAACTGGCAGGAGACATCTGAGGTCGAAGATGCACCTGATTCAAAAATGAACTTTTCACCCACCCCGACCACTGCGGACTGATTGACCGTATCAGTCGTGAAACAGGCATTCATGGCCTTATTTATGCAAGATCCCAAGTCACAGTCGGCTGACTGTCGGCGTTTTTTTAAAGTCGATATCCGAGACACGCCGATTCTTCTATAGTTTTTTATGCGCGAAGTGCGGTTTCGACTGACGACCCACACACTTGTCGCTGAGCGATGCTCAAACTCTGATGACACATTTTGACATATTGGTATGCTTGTTTAACGCTTCCAAATTGGGACATCTGACCTACTTTCGAACATTGAATGCTTAAAGCATGAACGAAGCTCCTTCTAACATCACTGTATTCGATCGCGAGGACCATCAAACGTGAAGACTTTGTTTCGGTCAATTTCCGGCGGATCCTGCCTGCTTAATCTTGATGCCCAGAGCATGGACGAGATTATCGGGGCCGCTGTTGAGTTTCTCGTTCAGACGGGACGGTTACCGGAAAGCCAGCAGGAAGAGGTCATTGAGGGCGTGCTGGAACGGGAAAAGATGATTCCCACTGTCATCGGACACGCCTGTGCGGTGCCACACTTCTACAGCGAGTCGATTGCTGAACCTGCCATGGTTTTCGTTCGATTGCGACATGGAGCCAATTTGGGAGCTCCAGACGGCATCGCAACACGATTTATTTTCCTGCTGATTGGTTCGGAACAACAGACTTTACAACACTTGGATACACTCTCATCTGTCTCTTATACACATCTCCGAGCCCACGAGACCGAGGC
>CAJXTM010000367.1 GCA_913061385.1 uncultured Rhodopirellula sp.
GAGATCAGCCTCGGTCTCGTGGGCTCGGAGATGTGTATAAGAGACAGCGTTTAAAGATGAGCGTGCTTGACTTTATCTCGGAAGATGCACGCCGACTGCAAACGAGCATGGCATCACAAGACAAAAGAAAGCTGGACGAATTCCTGAACGGAGTTCGCGAAGTAGAACAGCGCATCGAGCGTTCAGCGGAAGACAACGAATCTGATGCCGAACTGGATTACCCACGTCCTTCTAATACGCCGCGTGACTACGAGGAACACCTTCGCCTAATGTGCGACATGATGGTACTAGCGTTCCAAACAGATCGCACACGCATCGCCAGTTGCATGTTTGCGGACGCGGGAAGCAACCGCAGCTATCGTAATATCAATGTTGCAGATGGGCACCATGGACTCTCGCACCACCGTGACGATCCTGCCAAGCTCGAGAAGATCAGTAAGATCAATCAATTCCATGTTGCACAATTGGGTTACTTCCTAAAGAAACTCAAAGAGACTCCGGATGGAACATCGAATCTCCTTGACAATTCCATGATTTGCTACGGCAGCGCGATCAGCGATGGCAACCGACACAATAATGAAAACCTGCCAATTCTTCTCGCTGGAAAAGCAGGTGGCTTGATCGACTCTGGGCGTCACGTCCAAGTTGCTCCGGAAACCCCCATGTGCAATCTATTCATGTCGATGCTAGATCGATTTGGTACGCCTGTTGACTTCGTCGGTGACAGCACCGGCAGTTTGTCGGAGTTGCAACTTTGACACGTACGACCGCTGCCCTGAGTCAGCTAGGGAGTTCAGCAAAGACCAGAAAACGGCTAACCAGAACATCAAAAGCCGCGGATAAGCGTGCAGTTGTGACGCGTTGGGACCGTCTGATGCCAAACAGAATCATGTACCTGACTCTTCTTGTACTTTGCTGCTTCGGGTCGATCAGTGCCCAGTCTCAGCAACCCCCTGACAACTCGAAGGTGGACAGCGATCGCACCAACGATTCGCTGAATTCCGATCCAATCGCTGAGGCAGAGAAGCTTGCCTTAGCACTCGGTGACGTTGACTTGAAGAAACGTCGTGATGCTGCCTATCAGTTGGCCACAATGGGCAAGGCGGCCAGCCCGGCTATTGACGCTTTGATTGGACAACTTGACGATCGTGACGAGCAAGTCTGGATGCAGTCGGTAATGGCAATTGGGAAGATAGGTCCAGGGGCAGAGAGGGCGATTGAACCACTCTGCAAAACCTTCGCAGATCGAAACACTCAGAAACGATACCGGGCTGCATGGGCTGTTGGCCGAATAGGCCCCGGTGCTTTACCAATTCTAAGTGAACAGCTTTCAAATCCCTCCACCGCTCAACGTGCAGGAGCAATCGAGGCCCTCGGATGGATGAGCGACAACGCGGATTCAGCAACCCAACTCCTTGCACCAATGCTCAGGGATGATCGAGCTGAGATCAGACGCATGGCGGTCAACTCATTGGCAAAACTTGGAACACCAAGCCACGCGGCGTTGGAACTAGCGCTCGCAGACGAAGACACTGTGGTAAAAACCAACGCACTGCGCGTACTTGGCAAGTCCAACAGACTATCCGACCAATTGCTCAAAGCACTGCCAGAGCTTGCAGAGGACGAGGAACCTGCCGTCCGAGCCGCTGCGTTGATTGCATTAGGGCATGGGCTGGATAATCAGAAACAGTTGCTCGGCCTGCTATTGAAAGGCATTCAGGACCCACACCCCAGTGTCCAAGGTGCCGCCGCCCACATACTGCATAACCTTGACGGGCAAGTCGAGTTGGCAGTGCCAGCTCTTATTCAACTGCTCAAAAGTGAACAGCTAACGACACGTATCTCGGCGGCCCGGGCACTCGGTGCATTGGGAGCCCGTGCTGCCGACGCCACAAATGCGTTGATCATGGCATTGCGAGTCGACAATCGCGAAGAAGACAACACTGAACGCACTGAGAAAGAGGAGCTCACAAATGCCCTGATCCGTATCGGTGCCCCGGCAATTCCTGCACTACTTCGCGCCTCAAGCATTCCTGATTCTGCAAGCGAACAGATTGCGGTCGCGCTTGCGGGAATCGCATCCAAGGCAAGCGACCCTATCATTGATGCGTTACGAGCCGATTCCGAACTCACTCGCGTAGGGGCAGCAAACGCTATTGCAGCAATGATGCCTCTCCCAGATTCAGCGATCGAACCATTGAACCAGTGCCTGAATGATTCCTCAGCAATCGTCCGAGCTGCAGCCATCACTGCATTGTCAAATCGACGTGAAGTTCCGAAAGAATGGAACGCCAAGCTGTCTACTCTCCTAGTCGACGCCCAACCAGCCATCAGAAAAGCGGCGGTTGAAGCGATGGACAAAACAGAGGAGTCGCCCGGCAGTCTCCAACAACTCTCAGCACGACTAAAGGACGATAACGAGACTGTTCGCTTAGCAGCCGCACTGGCGATTGGCCGCTCAGAAACCCGCGTGAGTGCGGCAATTGACGCTTTACTGAATGCACACAAAGACCCGAATGCCGACGTTCGAAAAGCCGTGATCAATGCGTTTGCAAAGACCGTTGATCGCAGCGACGCAATCGTTGAAGCAATCACGGGCATGTTGAGTGACCCTGTAGCTTCTGTTCGCATTTCGGCAATCAAAGCCGTCGGCGCGATGGAAATCATGTCAGATCCGATCACTGCTGCTCTTAAAATATCATTGGCCAGTAATGATAAAGATGTCTTACTCGCAGCCTTGCCATCACTGGCAACAATTGGTCCTCAGGCGAAAATCCCCATCGACAAGCTCACCAATCTGCTACAAGACAAACGCAGCAGCGTGCGATCAGCCGCTATAAAGTGCATTGCCAAAGTCGAGCCAAATCGTGCAAATAGCATTCCTATTCTGATCACCGCACTCGATGATCCAGACTGGACAGTGCGTGGTGATGCTGCTGCTGAACTGGGTGAATTCGGGTCTGAATCGCGAAACGCCGTCCCAATCTTATTTCGAATGCTCGGAAGCGAAGACGACAGTGACGCAGCTCGAGGTGCCTTACGAGCAATCGATGATGCTGGCCCCGAAGCGGTCCCGGCTCTGATTGAGGGTCTCAAATCAACCGATCGTCGGCGACAATTCTACGCCATTTTCCTGCTAGGCAAGGTTGGCCCGAAAGCTTCTGAGGCACTGCCACTCTTACGGCAGCTGCGAGAAGATTCGGATAGCAGTCGTGGCAAAGACGCCTACTCACGAGCGATCAAGCAGATTGAAGCCGAGAAGTGAATTCGAGGTGGCGCGATGCCTTCAAAGAATCCCGTCTAGCGGTGTGAAATCAGGAAGACACGGGTTTAGCGTCAAAAGCATTCGGAGTGTCCAGTTATCAACCAACGTTCTATCGCAACCACGCTCCGGCGAGAGCTCATTGCTGCCCCCCGCTCGAGACGCCCACCCCTCGAGAGACGCCCGCCGCCCAGCGAACACCGTTCATCATCAAACCGTTTGGACCGTTCAATTTCTCAGGATGCGGACTGAAGCAGATCACTCGCCCCTCACCAAAAAGCGACCTGATGATCGCATGGGTTCCTGCCATCGCTCCGGGTTGGGCACCTTTCTCAGACACTTCTGAATCATACCGGGCGAGCACCTCATAGCCGGGCAGGTCTGGATCATTATCAGGGACAAGCAACGGCCCCTGCCCGTAATAAACATCGACCTCCGCCGCATCTGTTTTGAGCACACTTCGACCTGACGATGTTATTCCCAACGCAACCGTCCCCTGACCTCTAGCCCAGTGTGCACGATCCCACACCCGTGCATTGATTAAATCAAGTGACCAATCGTAGTGTGATGAGGCAAGATATGATCCTGCACAAATTCCGATGTAGCCACCACCATTTCGAACGAATTCCTGTACCTCATCTCGACCTTTTTCCTCAAGTTTTTTAGATTGAAGACTGCCAGAACCACCGGGCATCACCAACGCATCAAATTCACGCAACCTACCATCACGAATCTCGGCGGGTGAAACACGTTGGCACTCAAAGCCATTCTCTGGCGTAAGAAATCGCATCAGATTATTGGGACCACTGGCAGATCCGTCTGAATGATCGTAGAGGGCTATCCGAGTCACCTTAAAAACAGGTGCACTTGGACTCTTCAACGCCAAAGCGTTTTCCTTCATATCGAGCAACTCTTTCTTCATCGCATCCATCGCCAGCGTTGTGAGCCGAAGATGCAGAGCAGTCATCTGGTCCCGAGATGGCGGATCAGTCCGCCATGCGTCAACTTGCTTTGCAACGATCGAAAAAATCTGATCTTCCACGGGCCAGAGATCATTCCAAATCCCAGGCAGATACGAAGTACGGACACCCTTACGATTCTGATCAAGACACCACTCTCGGAGAGTGATTGCGATTTCACCCAATTCTGCACCACGTGGATCCATCATCGCATCATCTACCTCGCTCACGTTGACCCAACAGGGCACCGCGATTGAGAACTTTGGATCTCCAAGAAGAGTCCACATCGTCGTGGTGGCGGGGTCCTCACCGTCACGCACACCATGAAACACAGCCGCTGACACTGTGGTGGTACGACTGATTGTGTTGTCCGTCGGAATGATCTCAGGAATCTCACCCGCCAATCCGTTCACCGTACCCGCATACGGAGTCCCATTTGGTCCAGAGAGATCTCGACTCATGTTTCTCAGGATGTACGAGACATTAATTCCATCTTCTTGTAGTGGCTTTAAAAGAGCACAGGCTTGGGCAAACCGCTGTGAGGAATAAATATCACCTAACTTGCTTGGATCGGGCGATGGCGGCAATCCCCTAGCAGTCGTAGCGAAGTTCGCTCGAACCAGATATCCCTCTGGTGCAATCTCCACATCGTTAGCGTCAAACATTGAATGCGACGAGGCACCAGTTTCGAACATCGCCGCTCCTCCGTGAGCATCAATCACTCCAAAATTGGCATTCGTCTGCCGCCCTTCTGCATCAGTCTTCTCAAGCAACTTTCGAAAATCTTCAACCGTTGCACAAGTCTGCAACGCGAGTTTCATCAGCCCACCGTTGCCAAGTCCTGATTTGTCCGAGTCTTTCTCAGATTCAGCTTCCTCATTCAAGTCTTTACTGAGTGAATTTTCGATGCACAACCCAGCCTCATTCGTCCCCATCCAAACAGACTTTCGACTGCCAGCGTTAACAACTGCCAACACACGATATTTGCCG
>CAJXTM010000368.1 GCA_913061385.1 uncultured Rhodopirellula sp.
TCTACACGTAAGGAGTCGTCGGCAGCGTCAGATGTGTATAAGAGACAGCTCAACATGACAGCTCCTCAAAAGAAGGATTTCACTCTGCGTTACGCTTTATTGACACCTTAATATTTTAGCAGTCAAAATATTTCGGCAAGCGTTCGTATGTTCCACCACTGGAACATTCCCAACAAACCAGCAAAAAAACTCTACCAACGAAAACCAGTACACGTAGCAACCACTGATTTACCCAATGCAACTTCGCAGCACCATCACTCTTGCTCTGATTTTTACCGTTGGATTCCTTCAGCAGGCAGAATCCGCTCATTACCAGCCTACCCTGTTCAATGATCTAGCGCGGGTCGCTTGACACTGATGGGCCCCACAAAGACAGCAGCAATTGGGTGAACCATCAGAACACTCGTTGGGACATCAAGGACGGTGTGCTGCCCGGGAGCGTTTCGACCCGTGCTACCAGAAATCATGTAACCAAAAAGAACGCAACCACGATGGAACGCGAGCAATAATTTTCTTGAAACCTGTTCCCAAAGGTTTCGTTCTTCAATTGAGATTTCGCTACAACGAAATCGAAAACCAAGGCGGATATTCTGGCTCGTTACGGGAGTTCGGTCACCATGTGAATTCCCTGATCGTTCGTGATAGCGAAAGTGTCCACATTCATTTCAGAAAAAAGAAACTGCGTTTACCAGAGACTTTTTTTTCACTCACCGCGTGCAACCATGTGACAGTCAAAATCAAGGGGGGCACTCTTCTGATCGAATTCAACGACAAAGCAATCCTTATCGCAGGCCCCTTGGTAACGCTCACATCAACCCAACAACCTCAACAGATCAATTTCAAGGGGCTACCTATCGGCACGGTGCAGATTGACTGGATAAAGCACGGACAACGAATCGAATGAGCTTAACGAGCCACGCTGCAGCTGGTATCCGGCCTTGGTTTTTTCCTCGCCAGGTACGGGCACTGCGGTGAACCCGACAATGCAAGCGTTCCCGAGCCACCCCAAGCTTAACTACCAAGACTCGCAAAATTCGCCGAAATCTGCACTTCTGCCGCTTCATAACGAGGACGGATGAGCTAGTCGCAATTGTGATCTCAAAATCCCATCCGAACTTGACAAACCATACTGAGAAATCTTGAAAAGCTGTTAGACTATAGGATCGGACGGCACCTTTGTTCGGACCGCTTTGATCGCATTCAGATAGTTCGAGTTCAAACGGTGTCGGTCCCGCTGGATTTCCCGCCAACTCGCCACCCGCCAGCACTGCGTGACCCCGCAGGGCCAGACACTCAGTCCTACGCACACCGATTGTTCCCCTGACACGTAGGAATTCCTGCACAGGATGATAGAGCCAAATAACTTCCGCACGACTCACCGACTCGGACTGAAAATTCCAATGGTGATTCATTCTTGCACAACAGCATTTTGCTTTGTGGGCCTGATTTGGTGCCTGTACCCGTGCAGCACCATGGCAGCCGATCCACAAATTCCGACGTTGGCACAACTAAAGATTGACGGCAGAGACAAGTCAAATTTTCTCAATCAAGACAAACCCCAGCCCGCATTAACGGGTGTCCCCAAAGCAAACCTCGAACAATATCGCAGCGTAATCCAGCCGCTGTTGAAATCGAAGTGCTTGGCTTGCCATGGTCCCGACGAAGAACATGCAAATCTTCGGATAGACCGGATCAATCCCAACCTGCTTACCGGCGAGAGCATTGAACGTTGGCGTGAAATCTACAAAGTGTTAAGCAATTCCGAGATGCCTCCAGAGGACGAACCCACTTATGCGATGACGGACATCCAGCGGAAAACCTTGGTGGGTTGGATAAGCACCGAAATGAATAAGGCATCGTTTGTCCGTCGCAACACAACGGACCACACTTCATTTCGTAGGCTGACCAAGGCCGAATACAACTTCGCACTACAAGACCTGCTTGGTCTACCTTACGCAATCGGACACAGGCTTCCCACCGAAACTGCATCTGAAGATGGTTTCATCAAGAACTCAGAGATGCTTCAGATGTCCGCCATGCAGTTCTCCACGTACAGGGAACTGGCCCTCGAGGCTCTGCGACGCGTCACCGTTCAGGGGTCACGGCCCACTCCAATCGTCTATGACATCTCAATGCAAGACGAAATGAATCGACACATGTCAGCCAAGAATGCAAAAGTTTTCAAAAGCACGGATGACGACTTCAAAAATCAACAACGGCGACAGCACTTTTTCAATCCACAAACGGGGGACGGTGTCGCATTCTCCAATGGCAACGCGAAGCCAATTACGCACATTGATGCACAGCCAATTCCGGAGGAAAGTTCTAGCGGCACGACCCCGGGCGCGGTATTGGTGATGGGCCCGTCCAACGAGACGAAATGGAACCTTGATCGGTTCCTTCCCGACGAGGGTACCATGCGTGTTAGCATTCGGACGGGACGTACCACCATGAACCCAAACGAACACACAAGTCTTCGACTGATTTTCAGCGCCCACACCAGCAACAACGCAAACTTTTCAGCTGTCATCAGTGATCACGATCTTCCAGTAACCGCATCAGTAACGAACCCACAGTACGTTCACTTCGATATCCCGTTAAGCGAGATACAAAGGAATCCATTTCGAAAACTGGAAACAACCTTTCCCAGACGCGACGAGTTCCTGCACATTCGGAATGTATCCAATGCTCGGAACAGCAAGGAACCCCTCAAACTTCACATCGATTCAATACAGGTAACCGCCCCTTACTATGCGCAATGGCCACCAAAGAGCCATACCGACATCTTTTTCTCCAGCGATGTCCGCGGTGACGAAACTGCCTATGGCAGAGAAGTACTGAACCGCTTTCTGCCGCGTGTGTGGCGACGCCCGGTGGAAAAACGTGAAGTCGATCAGTTCGTGCACCTTTTCGAACGGTATCGCGCAGACATGCCTACCTTTGAGGAGGCAATGCTCGAGGTACTTGCCACCGCGTTGGCGACGCCGGAGTTTTTGTATGTGGTCCAATATGCAGGCGAGAACGATCAAACTTCGCCCAACCGCATTAGCAATTCCGAACTCGCCACGCGTCTTTCGCTCTTCCTTTGGTCGAGTATTCCGGACGATGAATTGCTCCGCGTTGCCAAGGAAGGAAGCCTAACGGATCCCGCAATTACCAGACAGCAGGTTCAACGAATGCTTGCTGACCCAAAAGCCAAGCGTTTCCATCAAAACTTCGTTAGTCAATGGCTGGGACTGGACGGACTTAACAGTGTCACCCACATCAAAGATCCTGAATTGCTGTCCGCGATGGAGCAAGAGCCGATTGCGTTTTTCGAACACCTTTTAACACGCAACGGTAGTGCATTAGACTTTCTGCATTCAGAATATGTTTTGGTAAACGAACGTCTTGCTAGGCATTACGGTATCCGTGACGTCTTTGGACCCCACTTTCAGCGGGTCGATGCGAACAGTGCAAATCAGCGAGGCGGGCTATTGACCGGTGCTGCTGTGATGGCGATGAACTCCGACGGGTCCGATTCAAATCCTCTGAAACGAGGCGTTTGGTTATTGGAACGCATTCTGGATGATCCGCCACCGCCACCGCCTGCCGATGTTCCGGAGGTTGATTTGACTGACCCTCGAATCCTTGAAATGACACTTAAAGAGCGTATTCTCGATCACCGCAACCAGGCTGCGTGTATCTCGTGCCACTCGCGAATCGATCCATGGGGGATAGCATTCGAGAACTACGATGCACTGGGATCATTTCGCACCCATGTGCAGAACGTTCCCATCGATGCAACGTCCACTCTTTTTAACAAACAATCACTTGCCGGTATCGACGGTCTGAAAAGCTACTTGCTATCGGAACGGCAAGATCAGTTTACAAGAGCGATAGTGCATAAAATGACGTCCTACGCGTTGGGACGCCCTCTGACCTTCAGCGACCGAGCTGACGTTGACAAGCTGGCGACAAATTTTAGAAAATCAGGGGATCGCATGGAAGATCTCATCCACATCATCACTGGCAGTGAAATATTTAATGCCAAACAAGCAACAGGATCAGATGATGAGTAACAAGAATCGAGGAATGAATCGTCGCAATTTTCTTCGTGGCTCTGGAGTCGCGTTGGCTTTGCCATGGTTTGAAGCAACTGCCGCTACTGCGGACGAACCGCATGCCACACCAAAGCGTTTCATGAGTGTGTACCACCCCGATGGTGTCGGCTTGCCACTGAAAACCGATCCTGCATGGAAAGACTGGAGTTGGTTTCCGAGAGGTGGTGAACATGATTTCGAACTCACCAAAGTTCTCGACGTGCTGGAACCTCTTCGGAGCGACATCACGATCTATTCAGGATTATCGCACCCCGCAGCGCGTACGGTTCACGGACATTCCAACGCTGACCAATACCTAACCGGTGCGGCAACCGGCGGTCATGGTGAATACAAGAACACCATCTCTCTTGATCAGGTAATCGCCAAATACATGGGCGATGCTACCCGACACGCATCATTAGTCCTATCAACCAATGGCGGGATTGGCGGGCCACGCGGAGCTCAAACACAATCCTTCAATCAAGAGGGACGGCCCATCCCGGCCATGAACAAGCCGAAACAGATCTTCGACACCTTGTTTCATGCCAACGGAATGGATGCAAAAGAAAAGTTAGCACGAAGTAAAAGCGCACTCGACTTCCTGATTGAAAACACAGTCTCTTTAGGAAAGAAACTCTCCCAGCAGGACCGCCACAAGCTTCAGCAATACCTCGATGCAGTTCGCGACACCGAGGTGAAACTTGAACGAGCTCAGAAGTGGGTCAACGCCCCCCTTCCAGAAGTCGACACGCAGTTCCTCGCGTTGGACGCGGGCCCAGAAGAAGCTCGCCTGTACTTTCAAACCATGTATGAATTGGTGTACCTGTCATTCTTTAGCGACTCCACCCGCGTAGCTACATTTCAGTTGGGAAGGGAAAATGGGGAAGGGCCCCATGATCTACTATCAAAGGCAGTAGATCTCGGGAATGCTCACGGTTTGACGCACGATGTGAAAAAACCAAAGGGCTGGCAGAACCTCGGAACCTACAATCGCTACCAGGCGAGCGAATTCGGTCGATTTATCAAACGCCTTAAGGATACCGAGGAGCCGAATGGAAATGGCACGCTCCTCGACAACACATCTGTCTCTTATACACATCTCCGAGCCCACGAGACCGAGG
>CAJXTM010000369.1 GCA_913061385.1 uncultured Rhodopirellula sp.
TCGTCGGCAGCGTCAGATGTGTATAAGAGACAGATCCCACTGTACATCACCTAGGCTTGGCGGGAACCATTCCCTTCCTCTGTCCGAGGCAATCCGGCACCACGATGCCCTCGCTACAGCATTCCATCGATACGCTCCAAAAACTCGTCGGGCATCCATCTGTCAGCTCCACCAGCAACACTGCTGTATCCGAGATGACCAGTGAAGCACTTGCCGATCTCGGCTTTGATGTCGAAAAAACAACCTACCTTGATCCTCAGGGTGTAACCAAAATGAATCTGGTTGCCCGGCGACAACCCGCGGCGAATGGATCCACAGATGAGGGTGGCTTGGCTTACTTTTGCCACACAGATGTTGTTCCTGCAGATGACTGGACTGGACCGGGTGGCGACCCGTTTCAAAGCGTTGTGCAAGGAAATCGCATTTACGGTCGCGGATCATGTGACATGAAAGGTTCACTGGTAGCCATGCTTTCAGCGGTCGCTCGATTACCCCTGAGAGAACAACGGGCTCCTTTGTGGATTGTCTGCACTGCCGATGAAGAAGTTGGTTTTCTAGGCGCCAAAGATCTGGTCAGGAACTCTGCAGAGTACCGCAACATCGTCCAGTCCCAGCCGCTCGCGATCATTGGCGAACCTACGCGTCTGTCAGTGGTGCATGCACACAAAGGAATCATTGGCATGCGGATCACAAGTCAGGGAAGAGCAGCACATAGCAGCACCACTGACGGCATCAATGCCAACGAGGCAATGGTTCCTCTTCTGCAGACGTTACTCGACATACGAAAGCAGACAGAACGATCAGAGCCGCACCATGACCAGCGTTTCGATCCGCCCGTGCTGTCGTGGAATTTTGGCATCAGTGACGGCTGCAAGGCTGTCAATATTACGCCTGCGAAATCGGTAGCGTGGGTTTCCCTACGTCCCATGCCTGACATTGATGGCAGGGACCTCATGGCAGTGGTTGAGGAACAAGCAAATGCACTTGGTCTTCAATACCAAATATGCGAAGGCGGCTCTCCATTGTGGATCGATCCTGATGCTTCCTGCATTCGTGACCTGTGTGCTCTTGCGGGCGGTCATCCTAAGACAGTCTGTTACGGCACTGACGGGGGCGAGTTCAACGAACTCAAGCATCGCGTCGTTTGTGGCCCCGGCGACATTGCACAGGCACACACCTCAGACGAATGGCTTGAGTGCGACCAACTTTCCAAGGGCATCGACCTGTACGAAAAAGCAGTACGATTTTGGTGCAGCGGCACCTAATTCTTGCAGTGATATCTAGTGCACAGTACCGCCCGACTGACAGATTTCTTTCACTCTAAACGCTCGCTATCTTCCGCCGCGTTCATTCCCAGTTGGCCCATTTTTCGGTACAGATTCGATCGATGGATCCCCAAATACTCCGCGGCGTCTGTCATGTTTCCTGAACAAGTTTCAATCGCCCGTTCAATGTGCTCGACCTGAAACTGCCTCGTTGCATCATTCAAGGTACCGGTGATGGGCATGAAGCCTTGTCCGGCATTGCGCAGGCTAGTGGTCAGCATCAAATCATCTTTTTCGATATTCTCATCACTGCACAGATAGGCAACACGCTCGATGGTATTTCTTAATTCCCGGATATTACCCGGCCACGAATGTGATTGCAGAGCCTGTCTTGCGCTGCGTTGAAAAACTGGCACCGATCGACCGATCTGGTAACAGAAGTGTTCTAAAAAGTGATTCGCCAACAGCAAGATATCATCTCCCCGTTGCGACAGCGGTGGAAGCGATAAGTTGACAACATTGAGTCGAAAATAAAGGTCTTCTCTGAATCGCTTCTCGACAATCATTTGTTCCAGTGGCTGATTGGTTGCCGCAATGACGCGAACATCGACTGGAATGGTCTTTGATCCACCCACACGAACCACAACCTTTTCTTCGAGAACACGGAGCAGTTTCGATTGCCCACCGGGGCTCATATCTCCGACTTCATCGAGAAACAGCGTACCACTGCTGGCCAATTCAAATTTCCCCTGCCGAGTTTGATTCGCATCAGTGAAAGCTCCCTTTTCGTGGCCAAACAGTTCACTCTCCAAAAGAGATTCAACCAGCGCCGCGCAATTAACCGCGATAAAAGGTGCATTGCGTCTTTCACTTTCAAAATGGATGTGTCGGGCGAGCACCTCCTTACCCGTACCATTCTGTCCCAATACCAAGACCGTCAAATCTGTTTTCGCTACTTTCGAAGAGGTAGTTCGAATTTTGATAATACTTGGATGCTCACCTATCAACGGACTAGCAGAAGCAGCATCCTCAACGAGGCGATTACAAGTTTCAGCCAAGTTCTTTCGGGTCTTGAGCGATTGAATTGCAACAGCAGCATGGGTCGCCAGATCGCTGAGAACAGTCGCATCATAATCCTGAAAACCCACACCCTTATGATTGATTGCCTCGAACACACCGATCAGATCATTACGCCGTCCCCGCATCGGAACCGCAACAAGCGAACGGGTTTCAAATTCAAGTGACTGGTCGACTTTTCGATTAACCCTCGACTCATCATCGCTTCCATCGTTCCAGATTTTCGGTTCTTGTGACCCCAGAACTTCTCCGACGACACCAACACTGTCATCAACTTCCAATGCGCCTTCCGCCACACCGAGTGCAGGACGACCAATTAATTTTTTGCGTCGTTTGTCCCAAAGGAAAATACTTGCCCGTTCGCAATTCAATAATTCGGTGGCAGTGTCAGCGATGCCATGCAACAACGCGATATCGTCTTCGAACCTTTGCCACTGCGCTGCGGCATCCATAACAGCCTTCAATTGGCTGATGCGATGGATCTGCAACTCACGGCGATCAATGCTTTGCAATGCGGCAGCAAGCAGATCGGTGATCCGATTCAATCGCCTCAGGTACTGGCTCGTGTGGGCCGTAGCCTTGTTCTCAGTTCGCACTAACAAGGCAGCCACCGAAGGAGCAGCGACCGGTAATCCCACCACCTCAGCGTGAGCTTTATCGCCACCGCCGCTCATCGGGGCCACGGACCATCCCTCGGAGTGCCTAATTTTTCCGAAATCGAGGGTTTCACCGATCAACAATTCAGGAATTCCAAGCTGCTCACCAACCCAAATTTCACGATTCCACTGCCCAGAGCCCTGATTCACGATGCCCCCGGTGGTCTCCCCCAAGAACGCCAGCACATCGGGAAATACCGATTCCATGAATTTCGAGCGTGAAATGTCGGTTTTCAGGGCATTTACGACCTGATCAACGAGGTCAATCTCGGGGTTTTCTGACTTCTGGGGCTGGGTGCGGTCTTTCAACGGATCACTCAGACGGGAAAATGGGGAATGCGGCGACGAAGACAGGCCGATCGATTGGCCATGGAGTTCATTTTGTCATGTTCTAGGCAAATAGACGACTCCAAGGGATAGGCGGTATCCTGTGCGCTGGATCTCCCGTCACCCTTGAAGGTACGACGGTAAATTTCGCCAAGCAGGAATCGTTCGATATGCAGTTCAACGGAAAAAAAGGCCTTATTCTAGGTGTGGCTAATGATCATTCGATCGCCTGGGCCATTGCAAAACAAATCATGGAAGCTGGGGGTGAATGCGGATTCACGCACCTTCCGGACCGTGAAGATGACGAGAGAAAGCGAAATCGTCGGCGTGTCGCCCAACTGACTGACAAATACGAAAACGCCAAATTCCTCGTCCCTATGGATGCCCAGAAGGATGAAGACATTCAAAGCGTATTTGAACATACCGCCGAGCAGTTCGGAAAAATAGACTTTGTGCTGCACTCGATTGCCTTTGCAGACAGAAATGATTTATCACGGGAAACAGTGTTCACTAGTCGTGATGGCTTTAAATTGGCGATGGATGTGAGTGTCTACACGCTGATCGCCTGCACGGCAGCTGCCAAGCCGATCATGAATCCAGGGGGAGCGATCGCCACAATGACCTATTTTGGTGGCGAAAAGTGCGTTCCTGGCTACAACGTGATGGGAATTTGCAAAGCCGCTTTGGAAGCAACGGTACGCTACCTGGCATACGACATGGGGCCACAGGGGGTCCGAGTCAACGCTCTGTCGGCAGGCCCCATCCGTACTTTGGCTGGGCGGGCCGCAGGCGTCGAAGAAATGTTGACGCTTTATGAGCACATGGCGCCACTTGGCCGCAATGTGAGCCATGAAGAGGTTGGTCGTACAGGCGCGTTCTTGCTTGGTGACCATAGTGAAGGTATCTCCGGGGAAATCCTGCACGTTGATGGTGGATACCACGCCATGGGCAGCCCTGGTCGTTTATTGGACAAATTGCAGAGCAAGTAATTACCGCCCTGCTTACGGCAATCACAAATGACCATGTTTTCATCGGTCACCGAAGAAACTTCACTCTTTCCATTCCTGAAAGGATCATCAATGGTACGTACTGCCAGCACCATGCTTCCGCTGGGTACTCAGGCACCTACATTTTCTCTCCCCGACACGGACGGTAACACAGTAAAGCTCTCTGAACTGTCAGGCAGCAAAGCTTTGCTCGTGATTTTCATGTGCAATCACTGCCCCTACGTCAAGCATGTGGCAGAGCAACTCAAGTCACTGTCGGATGATTACATGCCTCAGGGCTTGACCGTTGTCGCGATCAGCAGCAACGACGCGATCAAATATCCGGACGACTCGCTGGAAGCAATGGCAACAGAAAAGGCCGAGCGAGGTTACCAGTTCGCTTATCTCTTTGATGAGTCACAAAAAGTGGCTCATGATTATGCCGCTGCGTGCACGCCGGACTTTTACCTTTTCGACGGTGACCAAAAACTTGCTTATCGAGGACAGCTCGATTCCAGCAGACCGAAGAGTGAAATTCCAGTCACTGGACAGGACCTGCGGGCAGCGATCAACGCGGTTCTGGACGGGCACAATCCTCCAGAGCCACAAACGCCCTCCATCGGCTGCAATATCAAATGGAAAGAGGGGAATGAACCACAGTACTTCAACCCGCAAGGAATCGCGTGAGCGTTCCTTACCTACAAGAATTGACGTTGCAACTGGCAATCGGCGCATCTCAATTGGATGCATCGCTACGCTCGCGGCACGCCCAATGGTTACTCGCGCAGCAGCGTGAGGACGGTGGGTTTGCCGGTCGTGAGGGCGAAAGCGATCCTTACTACACCTGTCTCTTATACACATCTGACGCTGCCGACGACTCCTTACGTGTA
>CAJXTM010000370.1 GCA_913061385.1 uncultured Rhodopirellula sp.
AGATCAGCCTCGGTCTCGTGGGCTCGGAGATGTGTATAAGAGACAGCTATGGATCCTTCCCGAACTTCGTTTTTTCTGAAATCCGAAATCCATCAAGTTCAAGATCAAAAAAATGCATCTCAGTGTCCCCACTCGTCGGCAGTTTCTGCTCGCTTCCTCCGCTGCGTTAGCCGCAGCCTCGATGCCACGATTCGCAAGTGCGGCAGATGATCACGATTACAAACTTGGTATACAGCTTTATTCGCTACGTGGGTTTGATGTTGACCAGGCGATCAAGCACGCCAGCGATTTGGGCTTCAAGCAGGTCGAGTTTTATGGAGGAATGCTGCCGACGAATGCTTCCATGGAACAAATCAAGAAAACTCGGACAAAGGTGGCTGGCCTTGGTATGTCGATCTCGGCTCACGGGGTCAATCGGCTTACCAAAGATGCGGCGGCCAACCGCAATGTTTTTGAGTTTGCCAAGGCACTTGGGATCCCAACGATCACAGCTGATCCAGATCCAGATTCGTTCGATAACCTCGATGAACTGGTCAAGGAATTCGATGTTCGTGTGGCCATTCACAACCATGGGCCTGGGCATCGCTACAACAAGGCCGTCGATGTGCTGAACGCAATCGAAGGCCATGATGAGAGAATTGGTGCTTGTGCTGATCTTGGGCATTACATTCGATCAGGCCAGCGAGCGACGGAAGTGATCCGGTTGCTTGAAGGACGACTGTACGGTATTCACCTGAAAGATTTCGCCGAGATGAAAAAGAACACTGAAGGTGTCATTCTCGGCAAAGGTCACTTGGATGTTGAGGGTGTCTTTCTTGCACTCAAAGCTACAGGGTTTCCGGAGAATGGGGCTATCTCGCTTGAGTATGAAGAAAATCCCAAGGACCCGATTGACGATATTCGGCAATGTTTTGCGATTGCCAATGAAGCGATGAATAAAGTGGCTGGATCGTAAACCGATCATCTGACCCACCCAGTATCTGACCCACCCAGCATTCGAGTGTCACAGCATCTGAACGTCACAGCATCTGAACGTGACAGCATTCGAACGCGAGGGAGATGATTAAGTTCGGACACGTGGATGCTGTGATCGGACAAGGCTCAAGCGTTCGGGCCATTCGCACAAGGTACTCGTCGGGAATGTCGTACAGGGAATGTCGTACAGGGGTGGCAAAGCGATTTGTTGGCAGTATATAACCCGCTTGTATTTTGCAGTGCTTCCCTTGAGGCTTCTTCCCATCGGTCAACAGAAAATGGTTCGTCAGTCGAGCGTTGTTTTACTTTTGGCGATCTGGTCACAGTGCATCGCAGCGGAGCATTGGCCTGATTTTCGTGGCCCCACGCTGGACGGTATCACGAACGCGACCGACGTCCCCATTCGCTGGAGCGAGTCAAACAATATCGCTTGGAAAACGGCTGTTCCGGGACGTGGTTGGTCCACACCGGTCATCACCGGCCCACTGTTGTGGATGTCATCTGCTGAACAGGAAGGGCATCAACTCTTCGCCATCGCGATTGATTGCAAAACAGGAAAAATCAAACACCGGATCCTGTTGTTCGAAATTCAGAACATGGAGGCATCCAATGCATTGAACAGCTATGCATCGCCATCGCCGGTGACAGACGGGCAACACGTCTACTTTTCGTTCGGGACCTATGGGGTAGCGGCCGTCGATGCACGCGATGGCACGAAGGCATGGTCGCGTCAGGATGTCAATCTTGATCATCAGGAGGGGCCCGGTTCATCGCCTCTGTTATGCAAGAACCGTTTGGTACTTCACTGCGATGGACGAGACCAACAGTATGTTCTGGCTCTTGATACAGCGACAGGCAAAACTGTTTGGCGATGCAAACGCTCACTGGACTTGTCGGAAGTGGGTGATTTCGCCCGCAAGGCATTTACCACGGCATTGTTGGTTCAGCTCAAGGGTCAGGACCGCGTGATCAGCGCCGCAGCGCAGGGATGCTATTGCTACGATCCGGCAACTGGCCGTGAGATCTGGTCTTTGCGGTACCCCGGGTTCAGCGCGGTTCCACGACCTGTTGCATCCAGTGAAGTTGCTTTCGTGGTAGATGGATTCGCAAATCCCTCCATCACCGCGGTCGAGCTTGATGGCAAGGGAGACATCACGTTATCGGGCGTCAAATGGGTTTTCCAGAGATCAGGTCCTGCCACCACGTCACCCGTTCGAATCTTCAACCAGCTTGTTTTTGTGACTGACAATGGCGTGTTAACCTCGCTTGATGAAGAAACCGGAGAACTGAACTGGAAAAAAAGGATTGGGGGCGATTTCTGTTCGTCACCCATCGTTGTGGGTGACTTGATCTATTTATTTGATCGAACTGGAGGATCGTCGGTGGTACGCATCGCGGCAAAAGGCGGCGACCCCAAAGTCATTGCGACGAACCGTTTGGACGAGGGGATGATGGCATCGCCGATCGCAGTAGGCAAAACGCTTTACTTGCGCACCAAGCAGCACCTGTATTGCGTGAGTGAGAAGAACTGATGCCATACTTCAAAATCACTCTGGCATGCCTGCTGCCCCTCATCCTTTCGCTGAATTGCCCGCATGAATGCGTTGCTGGTGGTGAGATACCCACGAGTGTTCACGACCTTCTGGATAGTTCCTGCTTGCAATGTCATCAGAAGGGTGGTGACACACCGCTTGATTTATCGACTGTCACATTCACACTGGACGATCCGTCAAACTTTCAGGTGTGGGAAGATATCTTCGATCGGTTATCCGCCGGTGACATGCCCCCTGCTACCGAACCCAAGCCATCTGCGGATAAGTTGCATGTGGCAATGCAGCAGCTTCAGCATGACCTTCATCAAGCGAGCCTGGCGAGGCAAGATCGACAGGGACGCGTTCCTGCTCGACGACTCACTAATCTCGAATATGCCAATACGATTCGTGACTTGTTGCTAATCAATGATCAGGTTTCTGCAGAACTGCCCGCAGAAAATGATTCAGGACGTTTCGATACCATTGGGGTAAACCAAAGGTTGAGTGCAGTCCACATGGCGGCATACATGAAGAGTTCGGATCGAGCAATCGATGCTGCTCTGCGATTCAATGCCAATCCCTATCGCGATTTTGAAATTGACATTCCGAACAGTCCACGTTTGGCCTATCACGATGGAAAAACCTTCATTGATGGTGGTGGCATCTATCTGCGCCTGGGTAAAGGCGTGGTGCTGTTCACCGAAAACGACTTCCTGCTACCCTCTCACGCACATGGATTTGATGTACCGATATCAGGAAAATATCGAATCACATTTCGCGCCGATGCCTATCGGTCGGATTCGCCTGTCGTGATGAAAGTCATCTGCAAAGGGGCTGGAGGCTCGACTCGATTGCTGGCTGCATTTGATGTCGAACCGGGCGATCCGCAGACCTATGAAATATCGGCGATCCTGCACCCAGGTGATTCTTTTTATCCCGCGTTTGTGATGGGTGACGGAACGGACATGCAGTACATCATGGCCAACGGAATTGATGGCTATACAGGAAAGGGCCTGGCAATCCGTTCTTACCGGGTCGAAGGACCACTGATGGATGCTTGGCCACCCCCGAGCGTAACAGAATTGCTACGGGGAGTGACCATCAAACCATTGGCCAATCAACCGCAGCAGTCCGAGCACTCACCAGCGCATGGCATCGAATTGCCACTGCCGGCCATGCACCATCTCAACACCATCATCAGTCGATTTGTACGCCGCGCGTTCCGGCGTCAACCGACCGATGAAGAGCTAAAATCATTCACGATGATCGCGAAGACCGAACTGGATCATGGAGAAAGTTTTCTGAATGCAGTCCGGGCTTCGCTGCAGTCGGTCATCAGTGCACCGCAGTTCCTGTTGTTCGACTCAGCACCCGATGGTCGGCGCGACTACGCCCTGGCCAGTCGCCTGTCGTATTTTCTATGGCGAAGCATGCCAGATGAAGAGCTTTTCCAACTGGCTGATCAAGGAAAACTCAGGGACGAATTGATCCTGCGTGCGCAAGTTGAACGCATGCTGAAGAACCACAAGAGCCGAGCATTTGTGAACGATTTTGTCGGACAGTGGTTGCGTCTGTACAAAATCAATGCCAATACGCCGGACCAGCGTTTGTATTGGGAATATGACGAGTTGCTTGGCAACTCGCTTGTACAGGAAACGCAACGATTCCTTGCCGATCTGATGCAGCGGAATTTACCAGCGGAGAATATTATTGATTCGGACTTCACGTTCCTCAACCGCCGACTTGCAGAGCATTACGGCATAACGGGGGTGAAGGGTCAACACTTTCGGCGGGTAAGCCTTCCCACCGACAGCGTGCGTGGCGGTGTATTGACTCACGCGAGCGTCTTGAAGACAACCGCCAATGGATCACTTACCTCACCAGTGATTCGGGGTAACTTCGTGTTGAGTAATTTCCTGGGGACCCCTCCTGAACCGCCACCACCATCGGCGGGCTCAATTGAGCCCGACACACGGGGAACCAAGACGGTTCGGCAGCAACTGGCAGCTCATCGTGATGTGGAGTCATGCAATATGTGCCACCGAAAAATCGATCCTCCCGGATTCGCGTTGGAGAGTTTTGATCCAATCGGCAGATACCGGCATCGTTACCGCGCATTGGTTGATGGCCAAATACGCGAGGTTCTGGAAGTTGACGCGAGTGGCCTGATGCAAGACGGTCAAAGCTTTTCGGACATTCGTGATTTCAAGCGACTGCTGATGGACAGGAAAGAATCGTTTGTGCAAAATCTGACTGCGCAGTTGATCGTCTTTTCCACCGGTGGTGAGATTGATTTTTCAGACCGGGAGTCAATCCATCAGATCATGAATGCAACACGCGCCAATGATTTTCGGATGCGTGACCTCATCCACGAAATTGTTCAAAGTCGAATCTTTCGAGAGCTCTAGAAAAACAGGCATGCAAAGAGGCGAAACAGATGAGCAACACACTTAAACGGCGGACGCTTCTCAAAGCAGCAGGTGTCTCGGTTGCCATGCCAATGCTGGAGTCGATGGGAACACCCCAGAAGACGAACGCAGAAGAACCTCCAAAACGCATGGTCTGCATTTGCAACACACTGGGCCTGCATCCTGATTCAATTTGGCCGGACGAACTGGGGCATTCAGAGCTGTCTCTTATACACATCTGACGCTGCCGACGACTCCTTACGTGT
>CAJXTM010000371.1 GCA_913061385.1 uncultured Rhodopirellula sp.
TACACGTAAGGAGTCGTCGGCAGCGTCAGATGTGTATAAGAGACAGGTTATTGTGAGCCGACCAAAGATCAGTCTGTAATGCGTTTTGTGGCAGGTGGGCCGAAGCGGCACGTGGGATCTGCGTGGCTTGTTTTCCTCTGCCTGGGCCGGCCGTTCACCAGCGTTGGCGAAAACAGCGGCAAACAGTTCAGCAAATCCTGTGTTATAGAGTACCGTGGCGGTCCGTTTTGGACAAATTGAAACGTCACATAAGTGAGTATTCATCGGATCAGATTGGCTCAAATTTTGGGGGCAAAGCCTACAAGCTGGCGTGCCGCGACAGCAAATTCATCCAGGCATGGGGGAAATGGCCGGTTTGAGCTGCTTTGCCCTCGTTCGTGGACGAGTCCAATGGGGCGTTCTGCACACAATCAGCGAGTTCGAGCGAGACATCAGTACAGCTCGGCTTTTGCAATGCTGTTGCTACGGACGGGGAACTGAGTTGGCATAAATGACTGCATGGCAAACTGGTTGCATATTCAGTTTGTATGGGATTTATTCGTATGAGAATCCCTGTGCTGCCACCTTTGTCAGGCTGTTTCGTTGACCTTCGTTATCCACAGCTACACCCTCATTGTCGGTGCGGGGCAATTTTGGTTGGTGATCGTCCCTGGTGACTAGGTTTGTCGCTTGGGGTGGCCGCATGGCGGTATCTGGCATTCATTGAATCATGCCGCGGTTGTGGCCCCCTGACGCCCAGCATTACCCCCTGACGCACAGAATTACCCCCTGACGCACAGAATTAAAGGTCAAGCAGTGGTTTGGGCAGACGTTTGGGGCGCCCCGTGCTATCGACACAGGCGATGGTTGAGTCAGCGTCGACAATCAACTTATCTCCCCGGTGCAGTTGATAGTGATGAGTGAGTCGCACTTTGCGGACAGCGACAAGATTAGTTGTGAGTACGAGTTCATCGTCGAACTGAGCTGCTGAGTGGTATCGGGCATTCAGTTCACTCACCACTAGCATCAGCCCCGTTTCTTCAAGTTCGCGGTAATTGGTTCCTATCGCTCGGAGCATCTCTACTCTGCCACGCTCAAAGTAATTCAGATAATTGGCGTGGTGCACGCGTCGCTGGCCGTCGGTTTCGTGGTAGTTAACGCGAAGCGTCAACTGATGGCTGATGATCGGCTTGGGGAATTTCGCGGTCATGCAGAGTCGTTCCGGGATCGCAGGTGTGTTTGTGAGTTATCAGAGCGATTTTAGCGGATGCAACAGTTGCACAGGATCTCTTTTGGCGAAACTCAATTCGCTGCAGTTGAATGAACTTCACATGTTCCATTCGGGATTTTCGGAATGCTCGGCGCCATGAGCGCGTTACGTTGGGAATCAGTTCTTTTGTAGTGTAGAAATGCTGACGCAATGTGTAGCTTAGGCCGATCCTCTGAATTGACGCTTGGGAATAAAGAATGTTTGATTCAGCCTAGGATGGTCAAAGAGAGAACGGAGCAGACCATCGAACCTATGCATCGGTTCAGGTTGCCATCTAGTACAGGACGAACCAGAGATGAATATTGGGGACGAAGCAGGAACTGCGTATCAGACCATGCGAGGACGGAATTTTCCGGCCATCAGGCAGTTTACGATCTTCCTAGAGAACCGTGTTGGTCAATTACTGGGGGTGGTGAGGCGATTTGAAGGCACTGGGATTCGCGTTTGCGCGCTCTCAATTAGCGATGCCGCCGAGTGTGCGTTCGTTCGTTTCTTGGTGAGTGATGCAGATCGCGGACGCGACATTCTTGAACGGAGCGGTTTGGCGATCATTGAAACCGATTTGGTGGGTGTTCAGTTGCCCGAGGGGCCGCAGCCATTGCTGAGGGTTTGTACCGCCTTGCTGCAGGCGGAGTTGAATATCATTCAGGCGTATCCGTTGATTGTTCGGCCTAATGGGGCTCCTGCGGTCGCAATCATGGTTGAGAATATCGAAATGGCAATGGCGACCCTGGACGAAAAAGGTTTCACGCTCATCACCGAAGGCGATTTGCAAGACGACGCCGGAATGCAGTCTTAGCAAAAGCACCAAGCGTGATCAAGCAACCCGACGACTGTACACCCACCACTCGGTGGCGATCAAGCCAAGCATCGCGATCAGGGCCCAACGCCAAAACTCTTTGCGTTGCACAATACCATTGTCTTGCGATGATACGGACTCGTAACCGAGTTCAATTTCGTTGACAGTAGCGATCGAACTTTCACGCGGATCGAATAGATTGATCGCGAAAAGATCCGCGAGTTTCGCTTCACTTTCGACGCGGTAATTACCGGGAACCTCAGATTCGATTATTTCGAGGGCTCCCGCCGGTCCCGGAGTGAGATCGACAGGCGATCCACCAATTCGAGTGACGGTGGGTGCAGTGATTGCATTCTCGAGGCGGATTCGGACTGTCTCTCCAGGGCGGTAAGAAGGAGCACCCGACGCGTCGGCGGCCCCAGCGAGGTAACGTAATACGTTGAGCAGAAACACTGGCCATGACCGTTCCGCGTACCAGTTGGTGTTAGTTTCAACGACCCCTTCGCCGTTTCGTGAGATGATTTCAAAACCCAGCACCATATCTTGAAATCCCTCACGAGGGGCGATGGACAGAATCGATCCCACATCTGCTCCTACCAATTCAATCGTACCCGGTGGTCCCTCGACTCCACGCCCGCTGAAGATCAGAAGCGAATACAATTCCAGATATCGCATCAAGGGGTGTGTCCGTTCGATATCGATGAGGTTGACGGACGACATCGGGCTCGCCCATCTCCAGTTTTGGTCTGCGAAGCTCGCGACAGACCCGTCATCAGGATTGACTACGTCAGGGTTGGCCGCCACATTGCCGGTTTCATCGATATTGGCACCTGCGCCAGTTGGACTATCGGATTCGGTGACAGGCTCAGGGATTTCAGTTTCGATAGTCGACGTTGGAGGTGGCAGGGCTCCGATAAAGAAGGTGTTGGTTGCTGGCATCTCGGCGGGTGAGCATGTGTCATAGATGATCAGATCGTCTTTCCCGGACGCAGCTCGTTGTTTGTAGTCGTCTGTTTTTAGATAGGAAGGTGAGAAGAAACTTGTGGTGCAAATTTTCTTTGTCTTGTCAGTTTCCAATCCGACCTTGAGTGGTGTGTTGCCAGGTGTGATCACCACAATGGAAACGTTTCTTAGCGGGCTCAGCCCTGTGTAAGCAGTGTTGTCGATCTTTAAATCATCTTCCAGATCGAGTGACAGAGAGAGGGTGGCGGCCTCTTGCGTTTCCAAAATAAAGCTAAGCCCGGTTTGGTCACCCGCGTCGATCTCAATCGCTTCTGCATCGAGGAATTGGCCATTCATTCTTAGAGTGGCTGAAGTGGTGATGGTCTCACTGCTAAAATTTTCAATCGTGGCGAATGCTTGGACTTCGGCTGGACGTTCTGTGTTTCGTTCAGTAGAGAATGCAGTGATCGCGAGGTTTCGGACCGCGCTGGATCCCATCGCGATGTACTCAGCGGTCAGGTTACCCAAGCTGAAGTCCGTGACTGTCTGAAAACCACCGTCGCTGAAAATCAACAAGTCTGCGGGTTGGGCATCTGCAACCTGGACGTCATTGACATCAGCAATTTCACTTGAGCGTCTGGGGTTCGCCAGTCCGTCAGCTGCCTTCAAAGCGCCGAGAATGTCAGTGCTGCGGTTGGTGATTTTGACCCGCTTCAGTGCGTCACGTAACCGGGCACGATCGGTCGTAAAAGCTTGGACTGTTTCAGGGCGATCGTTGAACGTGATCAGCATTGCAAGATCGGTGTCGCTCATCGTCTCAATGCGTTCACCGATAAGGAGCTTTGCGTTGTCGAAGCGACTTACTGTCGCGTTGCGATCCACAGCTTGCATGCTGGCTGAGTTATCCAGTAGAAAAACCGTTCTTTGTTGTCCGGAAGTCTCACCTTGAAACCCGGGACGCAGTAATGCAATTGCGGCGATAATCACAGCTAGTAATTGCAGGAATAGCAATAAGCTGCGCCGCAGTCGTTGCAGCAGGCTGTTGACGTGCAAATCCTCGATTGTCTTTGCCCATAAGTACGTGCTGGGAACTTCTACCGGCTCGCGTTTGAGCTTCAGGAAGTACAGCAAAATGATGCCTACGGGAATGAGCCCGAGAAGAGCCCATGCAAGTGGATTCGACAATGCTGGAATGAGGTTCATCGCACGACGCCTCGTTCGCGGAGGTATTTTGTCACGATCGTTTCAACTGGTGTGTCCGTTTGTACCGGCAGGTACGCAATGGAACGCTTTGCACAGAATGTTTTTATTGACCCAATGAATGAGCTGACTGTTTCCTGGTATTTCTGCAATGCATAGTTGTTAAGTGTGATCTCTGCTGAGTCACCATCTTCTACATCAATCAGCCGGCGATCGCCACGTATTGGTGGATCGATTTCCTCTGGTGAAAGCACATGCATCACAAACACATCCATGCGACGGCCAATCAGCATCCGCAACGCTGATTCATATCCCTGCTTGTCCATCAGGTCAGATATGAGCACCGCTACTCCGGTGCCCGTGTTGCGTAGGGAGAAGTCTTTTACGCCATCAAACAGTGAAACATTGTGACCACTGTCAACGCTATCAAGGTAATTGAGCATTTTGTACAGGCTGGCACGGCCTCGTAATATAGGAGCGTGACGGCTGAGTGGACCTAACGCCTGAACGCTGACGCGATCAGCACGGCACATGCCAACGTACCCAAGGGCGGCGGCCAATTGTTTGGCCACATGTAGTTTTGTAGGTGTGCCGAAATTCATTGATTCACTTGCGTCAATCAATGCATAGAAGTGAAGGTCTTCCTCTTCCTGAAATAGTTTCAGGAACAGCTGGTCAAGACGGGCGTACAGGTTCCAATCAATCAAACGAAGATCATCACCCGGAACGTAGTTGCGAAAGTCATGAAACTCAACGCTTTGTCCCTTGCGTTTGCTTTTGCGTTCGCCCTTCATGCGACCACGGAATACCTTGCGTGACACAAGCTCCATCCGTTGCAGTCTGGCAAGCAAGCTCGGGGAAAGAAGCGGGATTTCTTTTGACGTGCTCATCCTAGCGTGGCTCTTTTTCGATGTGGGGCAGCGTTAGGGCTGTCTCTTATACACATCTCCGAGCCCACGAGACCGAGGCTGATC
>CAJXTM010000372.1 GCA_913061385.1 uncultured Rhodopirellula sp.
TCTACACGTAAGGAGTCGTCGGCAGCGTCAGATGTGTATAAGAGACAGCTGTTACTGCTGAAGCATTTGGACCGAGCTATTTTCTCGCCACATCTGTATGTGATGGAAAAGGCTGGCGACTTGTTGTCTCAAGTTCCTTCAGATATTCCGATTCACTCTTTCGAGGATGTACGCAAGGATCCGCTTATCTACCTGCCCGGTGGTGTCATGCGGCAACAAGTTCGACATCTAAAGAAGTTACTGGCTGATGAATCCATCGACGTGATCTACGATCGAACCTTTCACATGACCATCATCGCCGGTCCTGCGAGTCGCCAACTGAAAATTCCTCGCGTATCGACGATTGTAAGTCCGCCGGAATTGGCCTTGCCGTTGGTCGAGAAGCGTTTCGTGCGAATGAAGCAACATCGTCTCTCAAAGGCTTACAAGCAATCACAACAGATCATTGCCGTCAGTAAAATGGCAGCGGAATCAGCAATGAACTTTTATCAGCTACCTTCAAAATCAGTTGTCGTCTTGCCCAATCCTGTTGATAGTTCAGCACTACTGCAGACCGCCGCCCTGCAGAGTCGGAAGAACGATCAGTCGACCTTGAAACTCGTGTGCGTAGGACGCATGACTGAAGAAAAAGGGCATCGTGATTTAATCGACGCGTTCGCCATTGCACAGACAAACTGGGCAGATCCAAATACCGCACTCCATCTCCAACTAATCGGGGATGGACCCTTGCGGGCGGATCTTGAATTGCAGGCTGAGAAAATCAAAAATCCATGCTCGGTGACGTTTTCCGGGGCCTTATCAGATGTGGGTCCAAGCATTGCCCAAGCGGATGCTCTGATCCTGCCTTCGCTCTTTGAAGGCATGCCCAACGTCGTGCTGGAAGCAATGGCGTTGCAGACACCGGTCATTGCTACGCGTGCTGGTGGCACCGTCGAACTGGAACGTGAAGAACCGACAATTCTTTGGGCAGAACCAAAGAACGCTGAATCACTTGCCGAAGCTATTCTATCATTTGCATCAAATCCAGAATCCTCCGCAGCACGCAGCCAAGCGGCGACACGACTGATCAAAGAACATCACAACGTCGAGACAACGTGCAATCGCCTTGAGGAGTATTTACTCACAGCCTGTTGTTAAATTTACTCACAGCCTGTCGATCACCTCGATGCACCGAGGATACTTCGATCATTGGCCTCAACCTGCCAAATTTTTCACAAACGGAACCACATCTTTTTCGTAAGTGAAGGCATTCGATTCGCCAGTATCAACAAACACCTTGACGACTTTTCCATTGGCGTCATAGATCATGACAGCAGGGATTGAAATCAGCTTGGTAGTTTTAAAAACATCATCGCTGGGTGTCTTGCAGATGTAAGTTGGGAATCCAGAGGCATAGACACTATTAAGAAAATCAATGACTCGTTTCTGATAGTATTCCGGCGGCCGGCTTTGCCGACCGTCATAGTCAACATCGACTGCAATGCATTGCACTGAATCTCCCATTGCCTGGTGCAACTTGACGAGCCCCGGGAACTCCTCCAAACATGGCTCACAAGCGAGCGACCAAAGATCGATTACTGTGATACGCCCAGCTGACTTTGCAAAGTTATCGATTTCTTGCCAAGTTGCAAATTTGACATCGCTGTTGGCATCACCACTTGCTGACTCAACAGGAGCCGCAACACCAGGTGGGAGTTCAATTCCCCCCGCTTTTCTCTCAGTGGAATCACTCTCGATTGGTGCTGGGCTTGAGTCGTAATCCGACGGCAATTCGAGGGTACCCGGAGGTGATTTGGGCATTTGATCGGTCGCGTTAGCCGGCCCCCCAGTCGATTTCAACGTCTCTGCTGTGTTGTTTTGGTTAAACGAATTATCTTCGGGCACTGTCGCCTTGCTTTCGGGGACTGCCACCTCTTGACCATCGCAGCCTGCGAAAAGTGCCATGCATACGATGCCCATGACAAAGTAACTGCAAGCAAAAACATTCAATTGTGAGTTATTCCGGGTGTTCTGTAGCATCACTCCATCCTGTCGAAAAGTAGATTCCGTCTCAATCAAATTCTGTCTATCGGGGCATCCTGAACCCTAGATTCACCACCCTCAATCCGCACGACCCGCGATTCACCACAATAGATTTCGTGATGACGGTCGGCGGATCGATTAGAGTGTAACGGGACAAGATCGTTCTATGCACTCACTGATTTCGCATTGAAGAGGAAAAATCTAGCGTGGATGGGCAGATGTCAACAACCGAACTCTTGATTGCTTCCAAAGGTGGCGATAACGAGGCTTTGGGTAAATTGCTGGAGCAATACCGAGGCTATCTTCTCATGCTAGCTCATCGCTATCTATCAGATCGTTTACGGCGACGAATTGATCCCGCCGATATTGTCCAGCTGACTTATCTGGAGGCAAAACGTGACCTTCCGGCGTTCCGTGGCGGCTCTCCCGCAGAATTTGCTGGCTGGCTGCGTGGCATGCTGAAGAACAACGTTGCTACAGCGGTAACCCGCCACGTAACGACCCAAAAACGCTCCATTCGTCGTGAAGTCGACACCTCGCCAGCGCCCGGCCAGGGATCTCATGCAGGTGGCTGGATCCAACAGTTACCAGGCAGCAAGACGAGCCCTAGCGGTGTTGTGATACGCTCCGAGGCGGTCGTCGCCCTATTGGATGCGTTACACCAACTTCCCGAGACTCAAGCAGAGGCAATACGGCTCCGCTACATGGAGGGATTGCCACTGTCAGAAATCGTGGAAAGGATGGATAAGTCGGACACGGCAGTCGCGGGTTTGCTAAAACGCGGCCTCCAAAAGCTGCGAGTTATTATGAAGAGTGAAGATAGCCCGTGGTTTTAGGATTCCAGACAAGCTTGATTCTTTAAAACATTGGATACGTCAACTATTCCAGCTAAATCGATGGCATTCTCATCTGAGGATGACCTGGAGATCTTCAGCGCCCGAAACCGCCTGGCTTGCAGCCTTGAACGATGTAGAAAGCAAGATGTAGGTCAAGACCCGTTAAACTGGGAGGATAACAAAGTCAGATTGCCAAATGTCCGAATCACCACGCACAAATGATCCTCTCGACGAAGCATTCGCAGACTATTTGCGGATGTCCGATGCTGGTGAATTAGCGAGTCGGGAAGATTTTCTGAAGCTATTTCCCGAATTGGCAGATGATTTGAAAGAGTTGATCGAAGCGGCTGACCTCTTGGGGCAAGTTACCCTCGGTGGACAACTTGCCGGATCGTCGTCTGGATTTAACGCAGGAGTCCTGTCTCCGAACGCCGAAACCATCGCCACCTCTGCTCCTGCCGACGACTCATCCGGTGACCCGGACATTACACTTCCGATGGCTGATCGTGCGGTGAATGATCATGGCCCGAGGTTGCCCTACGAGCTTGGAGATTATGTCCTACTACAAGAAATAGGTCGGGGGGGAATGGGGGTTGTCTACCTTGCCAAGCAACATGAACTAGATCGTCAGGTGGCGGTCAAAATGATTCGCAGCGGCATACTTGCAGACGAGGGCGAGGTTCGCCGTTTTTACACGGAGGCCCAGGCCGCAGCCAGGCTGCGGCACCGGGGAATCGTCGGTGTCCATCAGTTTGGTCGGCGTGCTGGCCATCATTTCTTTTCGATGGAATTCATCCCGGGGACCGATCTTCAGAAAAAAATCAACTCTGGTTTACTGGAAGCCAAAGAAGCCGCACGATACGTACGTGATGTCGCGAGGGCAATTCATCACGCTCACCTCAAAGGCGTTTTGCACCGCGATCTCAAGCCGGCAAATGTCTTAATCGATGAACATGACCACATTCATGTCACAGACTTCGGCTTGGCAAAACACATGGATTCTGACAGTAGCGTCACTGGAAGTGGAGCAGCCATCGGCACACCACACTACATGGCTCCTGAACAGGCCGGTGGTCACAGTGATCGAGTCTGCACCGAGAGTGACGTTTACGCATTGGGTGCGATCCTATTTGCATGCCTGACTGGACGCCCTCCAATCATCGCAGACACGGTAGTACAAACTCTGTTGCAGGTTGTACACCAGCCAGCACCAGCAGTACGCTCGCTTCGTTCTGACGTACCGCTAGATTTGGAAACCATCGTTGCAAAATGCCTCGAGAAGAACCCAGGCAAACGCTACGAATCTGCCGAAAAACTTGCGGACGAGCTGGACGCTTTCATCGAAGATCGACACATTGAAGCCCGACCACGATCCCAAGTTTTGAAAGCGTGGCATTGGTTTGAGGGTGTCCCAGTTATCGGTGCACTCACAGGTCGTCGTGTCCTGCACTCATCGACCACGCATCGCCGCTTTCAAGCTGCCATGTTGCTTGGGCTTCTGCTAACCCCACTACTGGCAGTATCGCTACACGTTGGAATCCAGCACTGGCCTGATGCAATGCCCAGATCAATCGTCATCGCGGGCGGTCTACCGGGCGGACGTTATAACGACGTCGCACAGCTGCTTTCGGATCAAATCAAACGTACTCAGCCCGGGGTCGCCCAAGAAATAGTGCCAACCAAAGGCTCTGAAGAAAACTTACGATTGCTACTCAACGAGGATGTGGATCTAGCATTGGTGCAGGCAGTCTCGATTCCCGCAGAAGAAGAATTGGCACATATCGCGCCACTCTATTACGAACCGATCTACGCGTTGGTACGCAATGATTCGGATATCCAAACAATACAGCAATTCGATGGCCGGGAAGTTCTACTGGGTCCTCCCGGAACAGGATCAAGAGCCTGCATTGAACTGATGATCAAAACACTGCCAAAAACTTTTGGCAAGATTGACATACTATCGGGAAATTGGAATGTATTGCTTTCCGAAAATGCACCTCAAGCGGCGATTCTGTGTCTGGGACAGGAAAGCGAGTTCCTTGACAAGCTCCGAAAAGATGGCAGATGGCGATTGCTGGAAATCAATCCTGACAGAGTTGTTCACGCGTTTGATCGATTTCCCCTCACGGATGATATCACCAATGCATCCAGCACAGCGACTGTTCAGACTCTTGCTACGACCGCGATTCTGATGGCAAAGCAGGATACTTCCGATGCACTGATTACTGCTGTTCTCGATGCCTGGTACCTGTCTCTTATACACATCTGACGCTGCCGACGACTCCTTACGTGTAGA
>CAJXTM010000373.1 GCA_913061385.1 uncultured Rhodopirellula sp.
CAGCCTCGGTCTCGTGGGCTCGGAGATGTGTATAAGAGACAGCAACTATGGCAACGTTCAATTAAAACAGGGCGAATTTTCGATTCGAAAAAGTCAGATGTTGTATCGTCGCCGGAAACCACACCGGCACAGGAAAGCAGCAATGCGGGTAAAAACTGTACACGCAAATGAATCATCGAACAAAAGCTTATCGAGGAGGCAAGACGAGAGCGTGGCATCGGAGATGTTCTGGGCTGGAGCCAGCGAGGCGGGTCGGCGAACGGGGGGATTGTAAAGCAGATTTCCAATTCTATCGTCTGGGGAACGCCAGCGTGGCGAAACGCGTCATAGTGTTTGAAAGATTCTGCCCCGTTGCGGCAGTACCAACGGCCAAGGTAAACGTCATTCAGTCACGCGTTACGTGTCGTTTCTGAACTTGGGACTGCGATTTCACGCGAGGTACGAAATGAAAAACAGCATCTTCAAAACGTTCTTTCTGATTCATGCGATGTGGGTTAGCAGTAGTGCTATGTCACAGGAATCACGGTTTTCGACGGTTTTGCAAGAGCGGTCGTACGGAGATCCGTATACAGGTGACATGGTATCCAATGGGGTTATTACACCGCTCGATCAGGATATGAAGAAGTTTTACATTCGGAATGCGGACGGGGTGATCGAGGTGCAGCTTGATGCTGACGCAATGATTGGTTTGCAGTCTCGTGTCCAGCGGGGAGGTTTTGAGGCGGGTGAGGTGGTGTGCCAGTTAGGCGATGTGGTACGGAAATTTGATTTGCCACCGGTGTTGTATGTCCGTCGTAACTTTAAAGACGCAGCTGCGGTGCGTGAGTACCAAGCGAAGGGTTTGAAACCAATCTTTGATGGGAAGTTGTATGTCGATAAGGTTCCGGATCATCTGCCAACGGAAAAGGAACCATGGATATCTGGAAGGTTCATGCGTGAGAATGGGCGATTCATGGATGTAAAAGTTGGTGATGATATTTATCAGATTGGAACCCAAGGCCACGATGGGCAACATCGAATCATGGGGCTTCTGAAGCCTGCTGAAATCCAGCCTTTTGTTCAGCAGGCGTTTGTACACGGCCACATGCAGGGTGATATTTTTCACGCAAGCGAAGTTGTTTTGCGATTGCTTGAGAATCCTGCTGGTAAAGATGACCCCAATTTGCCACGGTACCTATTTATCGGTGATTCAATCTCCGGAAACTATGACAAGGCACTGCGTGTCGCGTTGAAAAGTCGAATGAATATTTATCATCCTCCGACAAATTGCGGACCGGTCAGGAAAGGAGTGCAGAACGTGGTGCAGTGGCTGGGGGCCTATGATCGACCCGGTCGCCAGTGGGATGTGATCAGCTTCAATTTCGGCCACTGGGATTCCAAGAATACGAAAGAAGAGTACCAAGCTGACCTTGAAGAGGTGATCCTCGAGTTGGAAAAGACAAAAGCGAAGTTAGTCTTCGTGACAACGACACCAATTCCACGTGGGTATCCGGTTGCGGCTGATTTGCAAAGTGGCGACAGAGCTCCGGGGCGAGTCCAGGGGACGATGAAAAGATTTATCAATCCTTGGGCATTGGAGGTGATTGCGAAACACCCGGAGATTGGTGTTTGTGATCAGCATTCGCTGCTTACGGGCGAACCGTTCTACGCAACATGGATGAACCTTGCCGGCACAGCAGGTGGAAGTAAAAAAAACCAATACGGTGATCTTCATATTGGTGGGATTCTTGCCGAGCCAGCCGGTAGGATTTTGGCTCGCAGGGTTCTAGATATGCTCGGGCAAGAGAAGACGCCGCTAGAAGCTTCAAGTCTGTCGGCAAATGACCTTGATCCAGACCGACAACGACCCGCGACCAAGGGTTTAGACGTTGAGGATTTCATTGACCTGTTGAATCGGAATGAACGCCTGCGACGGTATAACTGGTGAGATGTTGCAGTGCGGGATTCGTAGGCTATCAGCAAACTCAATGCTATTTGTTTTCACGCAGGCCTTGTGCTGCCTTTGATGTCACTTCAGATCGTTTCGATTTACTATGCCACGTGAAGGTATTCATGCAATCGGAGGTGCTTGCGACATGTCGTTTCTAAACCGAATTTCGTTGCAAGGCGGAGGCTCTCAGGCAGGTGGTCGGACAGTGTGCGATTGTCAATCATGGCTTTGGGGCTCAATATCTGTGGCTATCTCGGAAATGAGTCTGCGATAACTCCAAGGTACATGGCCAGAGTGACGGCAAAGCAGCAATGCAATGGTTCCACAAAACACGAGGAGACAATTGATCGGACACAGGTTCAGTATTCCGTGGTCCGCAAACGCATGTGTGTTGTTGGTGGCATGCTCATCGCCTCGCCCATTCTTGCCATTGGTCGAAAACACGTCGGCCCGTGTTGACATACCATGAGTACCCATTGCGTCGCTCAGCTTCAATATTTGCCAACTGGTATTGAATCACGCCGTCTCGGCCGCTGAACATGGGGCGATTGGTTTCAATTTCATAGAAGCGTGCCCAGAGCGGTTCGCTCTTGCTGGTTGAAACGACTTGCTTGTCTCCGTCGCTTGTTTTCTGTACGGAAATGCCATTGAGCTGCGAATCTCGTAACCACTGAACGGCTGAATTTACCGAAGCCTGAATTGACTTGGTTGGTTTTTTGATGCTCATCAGTAATATCGTGACTCCAGCACTTTCGTGGCCACTGATGGACGGATGCTCATAGGACCTTGCGCCGCGGGGAACAAGTGTTTTGTGATCGTGTTGTGCGCACCAAGCTGTTAAGGTGCCGTTGACTTTGATTTGGCACGCGAGAATACACTGGACGGCACCTTGGAACGCTTTTTTTGCACGTTGCCGTAACGCGGAAGAAACAAAGTGATACTCTTTTGCAGTGAATACATCTCGCAAAAAAGTCATGAGGCCAATCATGGTTCCATCATTGAATGTAATGTGTTTCTGATAGCCGCTTGGGTTGGGAGCCTGAGGCCATCCCCCGTTTGGATATTGGGTGTCGAGAATGCAGTGAATGCCTCTTAGGAACGCTGTTTGGTAGCGTTGTTGATGCGTGATGTTAAAACCGCGAGCCAGCAACCTCAGTTCGTTGACGGTGGCTCCATTGTCAAACGTTCCGTTCAGGTCTTTGGCATTTCCCTCAAAGACCTTTGAGGTGGTGTCGACGTTCTTTGGCCAGCATCCCTCGCCGTCTTGATAGGTCAGTAGATTATCTAAATGTACGCGCCCCATCCGAGAGCTAAACCAGGCGTCTGGTTGTTTGAGGCATTCGCGTGTTCCTGCCTTGCTTGTCAGGCTTCCCAGAACGAAGATTGCTGCAATGAGAATCGCTTTTTCCATGACACATTTCTGAGTTGGTTATCGGTCGTTCGCGACCATGGTTCGTGCATTTGTGAAACATCCGGTAACTTTACTAAGTTGTCTGTCTCTTATCTGCTCTAAGAATAAATCGGAAACCAAGACTCGCACTGTCGGGAATCCGTTTTTTTGGAAACTGGGTGTTGCGAATTTAGGACACTTTTCCAAACCAGGATCTTAATTGTCGACAATTGCAACTGAGTCGCGATCGTTCTTGGAAGCAGATTTGATCGCCGCTCGCATCCTGCCTAAACGCTCTGGTTCCTTTGCTGCCAGATCTTCTTTTTCAGATGGATCCTTGGCGATGTTATAGAGTTCGGCACGCTCTTGGTTTGAGCCTTTGCTTTGAAACAAAATCAGTTTCCAGTCTCCGTCTCGCAGTGCTTTCGAACGAAAATGTACTCCAGCGGAATACAGTTGCCTAGGAATCAGATCTTGTTCTCCTACAAGTACTTTCCAGATGTTTTTTCCATCCCACTTAAGGCTGTTTGAATAGTCGTTGTTTGCCCCGGCTAGTGTGCAAAAAGTCGGCATCCAATCGACTATACACAATGGCGTTGAGGACTTTGATGCGGGGGGGATTTTGCCGGGCCATGATGCAATCGTCGGCACGCGAATTCCACCTTCATACAGATCACCTTTTTTGCCACGGAGAGGCAGGTTGTTGCCTGGCAATCGACCGTTCGGGCAGGCGTCGTCAGGATACTTGGTGTCATTGTTTTCGCTGGTTGATCCTCCGTTGTCACTCGTGAAAACAATGAGGGTATTATTGCGTTTTCCATTGTTTTCGACAGCTTGAACGATCTTGCCAACTGCATCATCTAGGTGAAGAATACATGCTGCATATTGCCGCGGAACGGTGCCTACAACGCTATCGGGCACGCGTTGAATCCATGTCTCGGATTCTCGGATTGGTAGATGCACAGCGGTGAATGGGACGTACAGGAAGAATGGTTCATCCTCCTTTTGCTGCTCAATCCATTCAACTGCTTCGTCCGTTAATAGATCGGTGACGTGACCGGTTTCAGTCACTAGTTCCTCGTTTCGGTGCCATGTCACCGAATGAATCCCTTTTTTGTAAAAATGTGACCAAGGGGTAACACCACCGGCGAGAGAGCCATAGCTGTGGTCAAAACCAAAGTGGTTTGGCCCCCAGCGCGTTTCGGATCCCAAATGCCATTTCCCTGTGATACAGGTTGTGTAGCCAGCGTCCCGTAATGCAGTGGCTACGGTTACCGTCTTCATCGGCAATCCAAGTTGATTGGTAGGTGTTGTTACTCCAAAACGACTCCAGTAACGTCCTGTTAAAAAACCAGCTCGCGTCGGACTGCAGACCGGAGCGACATAGTGCTGCTGTAATTCCATGCCGGATTTCAACAGGCTGTTCAAGTTTGGGGTTGGGACGCTTCCGCCGTGGAATTCTACGTCTGCCCAACCAAGGTCATCTGCGATTATGAAAATTATATTTGGTTGTTTCGCGTGAGCTGTGGGACTCGGAAGGGCCAATGGGAACATCGCTGCAGCAAACACGCATGAGGCAATTCTGAGGCACGTGAGTTGATTCATCGGTTGTCTTGTGTTCGTTTCAGGTGAAATGATGTAAACCCGGTCGTGTCTCGCGGTTGCGATTGTGGAGCGGGTCTTTCAGGACAACTTCGCTTAAGTTCCGGCAATCGATAAATGTGGCGAGTGAGGTTAAACTATATCAAATGATTCGAAGTCCTTCTGCACGTTTGGCTTAACCCTGAATCTGTCTCTTATACACATCTCCGAGCCCACGAGACCGAGGCTGATC
>CAJXTM010000374.1 GCA_913061385.1 uncultured Rhodopirellula sp.
GAGATCAGCCTCGGTCTCGTGGGCTCGGAGATGTGTATAAGAGACAGTTCCAAACCATCGCATCCTCATTCTGAGAACCTGACTCAGGACGCAGGTTTTTTCTTGCGGGGTGAAAGAGAAGCTCGCATAGTGCGAGGCTATCTGGCTTGGCTTTTGGCTTGCCCGGCACGCTCTTTTTTTCGAGACTTCGGACCTGCGCCGTTTGTGCCTTCAGCTCTCTCACCCTTTTTTTGACCAAGACAGTTGGTGCAAATATGAAAAACTCCAGTGTTTTTAAGCAGGCAATCCTTATCATGGTTGCGATCTTCTGCGGGACCTCCACTCACCATGCAATCGGTCAAGAAATCGGTCAAGAAATCGATGCAGGATTATTGCCACGCGAAAAGCGGGTCATGACGCGTGAAGAGCAGAAAGCACTGAAACCGCAGGAAGTTCTGAATCTGCTCAGGACTGGAAATCAGCGTTATGCAGAAGGCACGCTCACACAGCGGAATCATTCAAAACAAATCAGGGCCGCTGTTGCAGGCCAGTTTCCCAAGGCTGTGATTCTCTCCTGCGTTGATTCACGCGTGCCAGTGGAAGATGTTTTTGATTGTGGCATTGGTGATTTGTTTGTGGCCAGAGTTGCCGGGAATTTTGCCAACACTGATATCCTTGGCAGCATGGAGTTTGCCTGCAAGGTGTCTGGTTCCAAGGTTGCTGTCGTACTTGGTCATGATAATTGTGGAGCCGTGCGTGCTGCGATTGATCGCGTAGAACTTGGGAATATCACAAAGATGCTGACTCGGATTGAACCAGCGGTTGACAGCCTTGAAGATTATCCGGGCCAAAAGACAGGTGATGATCCAAAATTCCTCGCCAAAGTGATCGAGCGAAATGTTCTGATGACAATCTCGTACATCAGAAAGAACAGCCCAATTCTCAAAATGATGGAAGAGGACGGAGACCTAATCATTGTTGGCGGTGTCTACGACATGGATACTGGCAAGGTCACCTTCATTGACTAGGAAGGTGCCTCGGAGTTGCCACCTTTTTTAAGCTTCAGTGTTGTTCCCAATGCGATATGGAAATCGTGCCCTTTCGTGAGCAGGAAATCGAAACTGAAATAGACGATTTCATCATCTTAACTGCACAGCTTGGTTACTTGCTAGCTTGGGACGACGCGCGTCCCAAGGGCTGGCCTTTTCTAACTGTCCGGCTAAACGAAACAGTGTCGACTCATCTCCAAATCGACCAAAGAATTGAGTGCCTACTGGCAGGCCTGATTCAGTCTGGTGTAGTGGAATCGACATAGCGGGTTGCCCCGTCCAATTGGCCATTTGTGTACATGGAATGAATTCCAACAGACCATCGAGTACCTGTTGAGCTGTACCTGTCATGCAAATCTCGCCATGTTTGATGGGTGCGGTCGCCAGAGTGGGCGTCATGATCACATCGTAGCGTGATTGAAAATTCGCCATTTGCCGTGCTGCTCGGAAGAAAGCATTGCGTGCATTTTCGAGTTCGACAGCCGTGTATTGTTCGGCATAGTCATGATAGTAACGCGTTACAGGTTCGAGATCGTCATCACGGAGTTCACGGCCCAGTTCCTTGAGTCGCGTCATGACACGACGTCGGATCGCAACCAGAACCGTAAGGCCATGTGCTTGTCGTAACTCTTGAAATGAAAACTGACGATTGAATTCATCCGTTTTCTCTTCAACCGTGTGCCCCAGCGATTCGCAAAGTGACGCACTCTGTTTCAAGGCCTGTAGACATTCTGGATCAACATGATCAGTCGGACGCATCGTGCTGACCATTGCGATGCGGAGCTTACCGGGGCTGCGCCTGACTTGTTCCAAAAATGTTCCATTGTGATGCGGAGCGGCATAAGAATCACCCTGTGCTGTCCCGGACATCACATCCAGCAGAGCCGCGCTATCGCGGACTGAGCGGGTCACTCCATGCAAGACAGCCAGGCCTCCCCATGCCTCAAAACTGTCGGGGCCTGCCGGCACTCTAGCCCGAGTAGGTTTCAGGCCAAACAATCCACAGCACGAGGCTGGAATGCGAATCGATCCACCTCCGTCACTTGCCGTAGCCATCGGTGCTATTTCTGCAGCGACCGCAGCAGCGCTGCCCCCCGAAGAGCCACCAGCAGTGTGGTCGAGCGAGAAAGGATTACGAGTAATGCCGGCAAATGTTGATTCAGTGGTCGGCAGAATCCCAAGTTCCGGAACCGTGGTGCGAGCAAACAGAACACATCCTGCTCGTCGTAGTCGGGTTACTGCTGTACTGTCTCGTTCAGCCACTCTGTCCGCGAACAGCTTTGAGCCATATTCTGACGGAACACCCCGCATGGAAAAGCTGATGTCTTTCATGGGCAGCGGAACGCCGGTGAATGGACCGGTGGGCAGGCCATTGTGGATAGCAGTTCGAGCTTGGTCATAAATCCGGCCGGCAATTGCATTGATTTGTGGATTTACCGTCTCCAGACGTTGGATCGCTGCGTCCAGTAATTCTGACGAACTGACATTTCCTTCACGGACCAGTTTGGCAAGCCCGATCGCGTCGTACTTTGCATATTGATCGTGGGCCATTCCGTTAGCCGCGTCCGCAGCGGTTGTTGGCCTTGCAACGGCGAGCACGCCAGTCGTGAAAACACCCTGGCCGGCATGTTTGCTAACCGATTTCATGAACACACGGCGTGTGACGCCCGCATTGGGTCCGTGGCGATCAGTCATGTCGAGTCTTTCAGGGTCGCTGCCGGCGTTGGTTGTTTTGCTTGTCATGCATTTTCCTGCGCATTGCAGGGGCAAGGGGTGAGAGGGTTGCGCTATACCGCGGGGGGCTTTCGATTGGTACAGAAATGACTGACAGACACACTCATCCAACGTGGGCACGCTGCTCACTTCAGTTCTGCGATCAAGGCTATTTAGCGACCCGGAATGGCATCGAACCGTGTGGGATCCTTTGCGTTCTTTCGAACCACGATTTCACCAGCTTGGGTGCCGGAAACAAACGTCCCACCCGTTGCATCAAACACTGTGATCGTAGTCCACGCACCTGAATCATTGAAGCGTTCGACTGGTTGGTTCCCATCCATTTTGAACCACTGTGTCGCCAAGGCACCTGCAATCGCGAACTTTTCGGGTGCGGCAGCTATGGTCAGAATGGGGGTTTTGTCTCGAGCTAGTTCTCGAATGCGTTTTCCGTCGCGTGCGTTCCAGAGCTGAGCAGTTCCGTCGTTGCTTACGCTGACAGCCTGATCGCTGTTCACGAATATTACGTCATTGACGGGTTTGGTGTGTCCCGTGAACGTTGCCACTGACGCACCACTTTCGCAATCGAAAACCTTCGCTGTGTGATCGCGACTGGCTGTCACAATTCGTTCTCCGTCAGCGTGCCATGAGAGAGAAATGACCTGATCTGAGTGTCCCAGTAATTCTCGTTTTTCTGTCCCTGTTTCATGATCAATCAAGCGGGTCGATCCATCTGGCATGGCAACCGCAATGGTGTTTCCATCGGGGCTGTAGCGGGCATCCATGATGACTTCATCAGTTGCGACAACTACGGACAACAGTTCGCCGGTAGACAGATCAAACGTGCGGACCTCACCGAGAATACCAGGGGTACCACTTGCGGAAAGAATTCGTGGCAATGTTGGGTGCAGATCGATTGAGTAGGTGCGTTCGCCTTGGTCGTCGATTCGTCCGAGAAGTTTGCCATCCAGGTTCCATTGAGTTATTTCGTGGTAGCCGCCCACAAAAAGTTGACTCTGCGAAGGATGAAACGCCAGAGCGGATAATGGAATGGGTGCCGGATACTTTTCTGGAGCCTGAGGGTGTTTTCTGGTGGGTAGGAGTGCACTGAGTTGTTGATCTTGAGATTCTCCGTCGAATGTTGCTCCTTCTTTTATCCATCGTCTGATCAAATTGATCGAAGCATCGGGGAGTGGATCGCTCTCCGAGGGCATTCGTGAATTTACATCTTCATGAACCAATACCTGAAACAGTTTGCTCTTTTCTGGTTGCTCCCCAATCACAGCGGGACTGCCATCTCCCAGACGCATCAGATGTTTGTAGGTATCCAGTCGGTAGTCTGACTCGGCCAGTTCAGCATCGTGGCAAGCGACACATTGCGTTTGCAATAAGGGCGCAATGCTTGTCACAAAGCTGGTCGAGTCATCAGCTTTGCTTTGCGATCCAATGAACACGAATGGGATGATGAACCAGTAAATACGTGCAGGCATGGAGTCGGTTCGTTGGTGGTCAGTACTTTGCATCGGAAACACGAACGGAAAGTCAGATTGTGAGTGACGCGATGCACCCGAATGAACAGCAAACTCAGACTCAAGTACAACAAGCTTCAATTCGTCAGTGCTGAAATAGAAATTCGGTGCGGTTCAGAATTGCCCAGCAGATGTCTTCCATTGCGATGTGAACATCTTTGTGCTGGGTGAGGTAATCGTTGTGGATTTTTATCTCGGCTTCGCTGGCAGAACGACACAAGGCACGCTTGTAAAGTGACTCAATGATCTCTGTGGTGTTTTTGCCTGCATCAAGTTGTTGATGGAAGGTGTTGGATCGATCTGAGAGCATGTCCGTGACTAGTTTTCCATTGATCAGTTCCAGTGCTTGTCCAAGGCTCACGTCATCGCTTCGTTCGCACTCACAGGCACTCTGTCGTTCGGGTTGACCGAATACTTTTAGAAATTCAACATCACCAATGCGTCCGCGGTCGTGTGGACGCAGGTCGGGGGCGGGAAGCCATGTAGCCAGCGTGCCTCTGGGGACGCCGAAAAACTGTTTAGGCTTTCCTGTTACAAAACCCAAGGCATCGACCAATTGTTCAGCCGTCAATATGCGTGAGTTGTAATGCGATGCGTATTTAAGTCCGTCTTGAGCGCTGTTTTCTGGTTGCGAAGAAGCTTGGTATGTTTCGCTGTTCAGGATCAGTCGGATGATTTGTTTACGATCGTATCCACTTTCGATGAACTTGGCTGCGAGGGAGTCCAGTAAAGGTGTGTTTGCCGGTGGATTGGAATCGCGGAAATCATCAAATGGTTCGACGACCCCACGTCCCATCAAATGGGTCCAGATCCGATTGACTTCAACCCTGTCTCTTATACACATCTGACGCTGCCGACGACTCCTTACG
>CAJXTM010000375.1 GCA_913061385.1 uncultured Rhodopirellula sp.
TCGTCGGCAGCGTCAGATGTGTATAAGAGACAGGTACAGGATCACTGCTTTTGATCATTGTTCTGACGGTTGTTGGCGTTGTGATTCGCAGCAGTGGTGGAGAGTGGCGACACATCGGCCTGTTGCCGTTGGCTGCAGCACTGTATTTTACCTGCATTGCAGCTTCATCCACGCAGACGGGTGACGTGGCTCCGTTGCTGCTCAGTTTGCCAATCCTGTCAGCAGGCGACGTTGTTCGTCTGGATGTGAACAATATCCCGACTTGGCAGGTCAATATTTCAATGTTTGGGATTTTGATTTTTCTTGTCAGTGTTGCTGGGTTCATCTCTTCACAGATGAAGAGCTTCGCAGATTACCGCATGCCATTGCGTATTGGATCTGTGTTCCTCGTCTTTGCCGCGGTTCTGATGCAGCGAGATAGCGCATCGTGGTTTTTCTGGTTGCTTGCGTCCGTCATCTTTATGTTCTTTTTTGCCGGGGCTGTCTGGGATGGATTGCGTACGGCACAAGGTCAGAGGGCGCGGACTAGGGCAGAGAAACAAACACAGCAATCAGCTGATTTTCATGTTGATGATAAGGAATCAGAAGGTGGTTCCGCCCCAGTAACTGCAGTCGTTGTAATGCTCGGCTTGCTGTTGTCGTCATTGTGCTCGCCGAGCGTCGCGGATGACCCTCAGCCTCAGCAAGCGTCTGCACAGACAAAGCAGCTTGCGGATCCGCAAATCACTCTGCAAGCTGCTGACTCGATCCAGCAAACGTGGCTGGTAACGCATGTTGACGAGCGACTCACTGCCAAAGGAAAAATGACCCTGACGGGTAACCCGGGAGATCGTTTCCTGCTTTTGAAATCGCCCGCAGTTTTGACGAGATTTGAAGGCGAGGGGCTTCGGCTCACGAAGTCCCATTTGCCCGGAAGCGGACTTGTCTACGTGGTTAGTATCCCAGCGATCGAGGATGGAAAGAACAAGGCAGAATCAGATCAAGTCGGATCTGAAAAACTATCAACGGACCAAACCTATCAAGTAGAGTTCGACTTCCAGGTGGAAGCGGTGAATCCAAGGAAAGGGATTGCTGTTCCTACAGGTGATGCGGCTGTGCAAAAACTTGAACTCACTTACGATGAAGCTGGGTGGGATGTGCACTGCTCCACAGCAGTCAAGATCGAGCCGATCACCGAAAAGGGGCAGGATCTAACCAGAAGTCGACTTTTGCTGGGGCCGGAGCAGGCGATCGTCATGCTGAAACCCAAGGCCCGTGATGTCACGATGGAGCAGACCAAGTTTTTTGTAGAGACATCCAACTTATTCCTGCCAGGGCCTGGTGTTGTTGACGGTCGGCATCAAATCAATGTTCGTGCCTCCCAAGGGCAGGTTAGTGAACTGACAGTGTTTGTCCCTAGTGGACTGACGGTCAGTGATGTCGGGGGTCCCGTGGAGTCATGGCAGTTCGATGCTGATGAAGGCAGGCTGACTCTTGAGGTTTCGCCAGTGCAATCACAGTCATTCAATATTAACGTTGAAACCCAACGGGGCTTAGAACCGCTCCCTGCCGACGTGAATCTTGCTCCGCTCAGGGTAGAGGAGGCAAACGGAGAAGTGGGCTTGGTCGCCATCGCATTTGGTCCGGACGCTCAACCTGAAACACTGCAGCCAGAGCAGATGTCGACTGTTAATGTCGGTGACTTTGACTTCAGCTTGAATACAAACCCCGAGGCTATATTGCACCGTGTCTATCGATACGGTGCAGATGGTGGCAAGGTCGAGTTGCGAGTATCGCCGGTGGCATCAGAGGTCAGAGTGATCAGTAACCAAGTGCTTTCGCTCGGCGATGAACGCGTCGTTCTTGCTGTGAACTTTTCAGCTGAGATATCCCGAGCAGGTTTGTTTCAGCTGAGCTTCCCCCTTCCTGCCGGTCTTGAAGTTGAGTCTCTCAGCGGGCCATCGCTCCATCACTGGGCTGAGCTAAGTGAAGACGGTCAACGTCAAATCATTTTACACCTTAATGGCAAGACGATTGGTCCGCAGAGTTTTGCATTGACGTTGACTGGCAACACGCCAACGAATGTTGCGGAGTGGGAAATTCCTCATTTTGAGCTCAATGAAGGTGTGCGTCAGACGGGGGAAATCGTCGTTCGGCCGACTACCGGAATCCGCCTGAGAACTTTGTCGCGGCAGAACGTTTCGGAAACAGACCCTCGAGCAATCGGTGGGAAATCGCCAGGGGCCTTGGCGTTTCGTCTCTTGCAACGAGACTGGAAGCTTGTTCTCGGAATCGAGAAACTTGAACCACGTATTTCCGGCAATATCTTGCAGGAAATTATACTGCGTGAGGGGCAAACTCGCTCTGCAATCATCGCGAGTTTTAATGTCCAGAATGCATCCATTCGCGCTATGGAAATTGTTCTGCCCATTAGTGACCCCGATGAAATACCAACGGCTAGTGGGAAAACGGTTAGTGACCTTGTTCAAATTGATCCCGATAAAAATCTCTGGGAAGTTCAATTCAAACGTAGGGTGCTCGGCAAAGTTGACTTTCGAATCGAATACGAGCGCCGGGGCGACCGGAGTGAGGAAGCAGAGATGCTGCGTCTGGCTGAATTTCCGCAGGCAGGCCAATTGCCGTTCTACTTTGCTGTTCGCGCAGGCGGCAGGCTGGAAATCAAGATCGACGAGATGCCCCAGGGGTGGCAGAAAATTGATTGGAATGTTGTGCCGGCTTCGTTGCGTGATTCAGAGAATCGAAACGCGCCGGTTGTGACTCTCAAAGCTCAGAAATCTGCAGTTCCTCTGGCTGTTGAAGTGGAACGACACTCACTGGCTGATTCACTGAAATTGCGAGTTGCCAGTGGGGAATTGCTCACGGTGTTGTCACCCAAGGGTGATCAATTGACGTCTGTGGATGTCAGCATGGAGGTCATTCAACGCAGTAGTTTGAGCGTTGGCCTACCAAAGGGTGGAGAAATCTTCAGCATTTTTGTGAATGGCGAAAGTGTTAATTCAATTCGAGTCGGGGGTGAAACCAATGCATGGCAGTTTTATATCCTACCCGGCATGGACGACCGCACTGCGAACGTTCGTTTTGTCTATACCGTACCTGGTAGCGATTTGGGAAACCTGAGATTGGAAAGTCCACAGCTCAATGTTCCCTTGGAAAATATCCAGTGGAGCGTCATCGCTCCAAAGGGGTTTGAACTGACAGGTAATGATGGGAATCTTGAGCTTGTCGGTCGCACGAACCAAGCTGAATATGACCGACAATCCTACCTTTCCAAAACAACTCGAACTCGGCAACGAAAAGCTGAGCAGGCTGCTATTACACTACAGCAAGCGAATCAGTTCATCCAGAAAGGTGAACAGACGAAAGCCAACTGGGCTCTCAACAGTGTCGCCAATCAGTATGGCCTGGATGCGGCTTCCAACGAGGATGCTCGAATTCAACTCGAAAATTTGCAAACGCAACAGGCGATTGTCGGGCTCAATACTCGGCGGCAGCGATTGTTCTTGGATAATGACCGTGAGGAAACCGCGTTGGGTGATAATCAACAAATGCGTCAAGCTGCTGCTGAGAACCCCATCTTGCAACAGGATCAATTGAATTTTCAACCGCAGGAGTTGAGTCAGTTGCTCCGTGGTAATTCAACCGAGGACATTGCAACGCTGCAACGTATTGCAGGTCGGTTGGTACAGCATCAAAGAACATCGGAACCTGCTCCACAAGCAATTGTGATCAGCCTTCCCGAAGAAGGTCAGGTGTATACGTTCAGTCGTAGCGTGCAGGTAGCAGAGAATGCTCCTCTGGAACTTGAACTGGACTTTGAATCGAGTTTGCGGTTGCCATTCCTAAAGTCAACTTTTGCACTGGGTTTGCTAGTTTGCTTCGCTGCCATGATTGGTTGGTCGTATGGTCGAAACAGAGAAACCATGTGATGCTCGTGGTGCAAGCAATCAATGAGTCGGTGGGTTTCCCGTATTAAGTTTCAGACGCTGGTTGGAATCGATGTTGAAGTGCAGACCACGAGTGTTAATGCTGTCGCTTATTTCACTTGCCACGTTTGTCGGTTTTGCATGCGCTGCTGGGGGTGCTCATGTTATCGTCACGATAGGCCAGCGTACCGACGTGCCTCCGCGTTGGCCCAAAGGCAGCGGGGGACGTTGGGAACAACGCCTGTCAAACGCCTGGATGGCACCCTTGGTTCAGCGAGTTAGTCCAAGGATGATCTGAATCGGTTGATTGCCAAACTCGCTGCGATCAAAACGGAATCCCGGCAGATTCGATTGTGTTCCCGTAAGGAGCCTCGGGGACCTCGTTGGGGCACAAGCGTTCCGGAGGGTAATGGCATCGTGGCCATCTTCTCTATTGGCAATCAGGAGTACATAGATGAGTGGTGCAAGCAGCTTAGGGATCGCGTTTGATAAGCATTGGTTTTTCCGCCTGATTGGTCGAGGGTGTTTTCGCCTCCCATTCAATTCGGAGTGTTCGATGATTTGGCAACATGACTTTTTTGGTCGCTCCGATTGCCATTCCGCCGCCGTTGACTGTTTTTGTTCAGAATGAGCTGGTTGAACTCAATGAATTGAAAATTCCATTGAGGATTGATGTGTGTGTTGGCAACGTTCCAACCGTCTTTCATGATGCAAATGCGACAGCAGAAGAAACTTCGAAAGTGATAGCCAGAACGCCAGGTGCGCAAGGGAGTCAGAGTGCGGCGAAGAGTGTCATAAAGCACCCTTGTTGTGCGACGCAGGTGCAAATCAAAAGATTTCTCGCAGAGAGAAAATGAACTGCTGAATGCTAGCCTTTGGGTTGGAGATGTTCGAAACAACGGACGCTGACGGCAGGCCGTCTAGGCCGGGCGAATTGCGGTCGTACGGTCAGTGCATCACTTTTGGTTTGGTGAAAGTTGAACGCATTGTTGGGTTAAATGTTTTGCAGCTCCTGACAGTCCGTTTGTTCGCATCTGTTCAGCCTGCCCTTTGGCAAGTTCCGTGATGGAATTCATCGCATCGTCAAGGTTCAGGGTGTGCTGCTTGATGGTTGTCAGTTCAGTGCAATCTCGCGGTAGCGAATAATTCAGGTCCGCACTGGAAAATGACTGTCTCTTATACACATCTCCGAGCCCACGAGACCGAGGCTGA
>CAJXTM010000376.1 GCA_913061385.1 uncultured Rhodopirellula sp.
GTAAGGAGTCGTCGGCAGCGTCAGATGTGTATAAGAGACAGGAAGCACGGTGGTCGGCCTTTGCAACCAGTCGATGTTTTTACGCGTCTGACTCATGCAACCTTGAGAGACGGAATGGAACCGGCGATTTCATCGTATCTACTTTTCAAAGGTCGATCACGGTGGATGCCGAAGCGGCGTCGTGGGTACCCACTGCTGTCAAGACGCTCGTGGATTTGATCGGTCAACAATCACGCGGTATCCTGAAATTCCTCTGCTGGAAATTAGTCGCTTTCAAGGTGGCCACTACATGAGCTGGTCGGTGTTTAACACCTTTGGTAATGCTCGTTGTTGGGATTTTAAACTGGTTGAAACCTATCAGTTCCATGTCCGCGTTGAATCAGGCAGCCTGTCCCAAGTGGAAGAAAATTGTCACTGCCCCGTCCAAACTCAGCGCTGACTGCCAATGCCATGCAGGTGACATGGTGGGTGAGGGGCAAGCCGATGGAAAAAGGGAAGCGGGAAAATAAACCAGCCTGTCCTCGTGAAGGCAGATGCGATTAAAAATGCTTTCACATTGGGTTTTCAAAAACTGTGCATCAAAGAATTGGCCTACGAACGATGCTTTAAATATTTCAGGCAACTTTGTGGTTTGTGCACCATTGGCAAAGATTTTGATATTCGCATTACCAATTTTGTTGATCGGTGTAGGAAGAGTGATGCCCACAAACTTGATGGATTGCCACTGAGGTGAATCTTGCGATCAGTGTACTTCGCATCTTGCCGTTCAGTATGATGAATGACACGTGTAAGAAGTGAAGGTACTCAACTGGGTTTTGTCTTCGGTAAGCCCAATGATCGAGTTCGAGGTGATTTTGATCAATGGAGCCGGTTCGTTGAGTTCCGAATCGCCTTGCTTGTGTGTGGCGGGGCTCAGGAGTTTTTTCTACCAGGGAGGCCGGTAGGGGCACGCAGCATGAAGGTGGCCCCTCCACCAGCAGTTGGTTCGTAGGTTAGCGTGCCACCGTGGGCATTCGCGGTCTGCCTGGCCAATGCTAAACCAAGTCCAACTCCCGCAGCGGTTTCAGCTGCCTGTTCCGCAGATTTGCTGAATGGTTGAAAAATTTTGTGCTGTAATGCTTCGGGCACGCCGGGACCGTGATCTGCGATGGTGATTACCACAGCTTGGTCCGCAATTTTTGCGATCAAGTGGACCCTCAAGTCACTTCCCGATTTGGCATACTTGGCGGCATTGTCGACCAGATTGAACAGAACCTGTTCCATTGCCGGGGGGTCTGTTTTCCACTGTCCCTCAGCAGGTGAGCTGATTTCAAGGGTCATGCCGCATTGTTTCAATCGCCCAGTCAGACGTGGTGAAATACGGTCAATCCAGTCACTTAGAGATATGATTTCGGTCGCAGGAATGCTGGAAGTTCGTTCGAGTTTAGAATAGCGGAGTACATTGTCGATCAAATGTGTTAGACGATCTGATTCCTGTCGCAGTGTTTCCAGGTACTCCTTTCGGTCAGCAGGATCGCTAACCATGTCGCGAGAGAGCAGGTCCGTGTACAGTCGGAATGTGGTGAGGGGGGTTCGTAATTCGTGCGTTACCGCTGACACAAAGGTCGCTCGACGCTCGCTGAGTGCAATTAATTTTTGTAGGAATATTGCGGCAATCGCTGCCGCTGCAATCAGAGTGAACCATGCGATTAGCAGGGCCTTGTGGGTGGGTGACCATGCATCGACGGCAGACCCAAGGTTGGGTGTAACCAATCGAACTGGTAAAGCCGCAAGGGTAACGGCGGGATCAAGATGATCTTCACCTCTGACAGGAAGGAAGTCCGCGTCCGGCAGCAAGTCGATGATGTCTGTTGCCATTGATGACTTGAGTTGTTCCCAGTCAACCCACACGCCCTCCAGACCATCTGCTTCCTCTTGACTCGGGCGGACGACCAAGAGTTCGTCGTTTACCCATACGGTCATGAGACGCTTGCCTGAGTTGCCCCACTGTTTGGGTGCAGACCGCATGGCATCCTTATCAAGAGTTTCATCCAAAGTGCTTTCGCTTTGTTCAGCTTGCTCTTGATAGTTAAAGGCCATTTGCTGTTGCACTGCCATGTTGCGATTCCGTAACTCCAGATCGCCGCTGGGCAACTGCCAGTTGGGTAGAACCAGTGAGTCTATGTTCTCTTGTCTGTTGTATTGCAGATTACTGGCATACAGGTTCACCTCATTGGTATAGTTATCTTGCGCTATGTTTGGTTCAAAAAGTTGGTCCACGTTTGGCAGCAACTGATTGACTGCGTCCATAATCGCACTTGCGGAAACAGTTTCGGGTAACGTGACCAACTGTTCTGATTTACTGCCCTTGGTCTCTCCCACGGGGACAGTGAATTCAGGTCGGAACTGGTTTTTTGTTCCGTCTGCAGCATCTCGAATGGTGAATCGCTCTTTAATAAAAAGATTCTCAGAATCCTCTGTAAATTGATTTCGTAATGGTTCAAGCAGGGTTGCAATGAAAGGACCGAGTCGAGAATCAAGTCTCCACAATGCAACGACTGTGTCTTGATGCAGGCTTTCGCGTTGTTGGCTCGCTTGGCGCTCATCACTCAACCGGAGCGCGTGTTCAGAAAGACTGACAAGTCCGATGGTGACGCAGGCGAGTATCAGCGTGAACAGACACCAGATGGCGTGGGGACGCGAAAGTTTGCGGCCAGCGATATGTTTGATGGTCATGCGGGTTCGACCAATTCTGAGTCAATCATGTAGCCTTTGCCCCGAATCGTTTTGATAGTCTCAGCAGCGCCGCACACATGGGTGAGTTTTTCTCGTAATCGAGCGATGTGCATGTCGACTGTTCGTGTGGTGACACCTTTTGCGTCAATTTGCCAGACGCCTTGTAGCAGCTCAGTTCGGTCGATCGCTCTACCCGGGTTCCTGCTCAGGTAGTCGAGCAGCGAGCACTCACGCTCCGACATGATTTGTGTCAAACCCGAATTAGATTTGATTTCACGGCTGTTCCAGATGATTTCTCCATTTGGAAGTGAAAGCGACGGGTTTTGTGCTGAGCGTGCCGGAGAGCGACGTAGTACGGCTTCTACACGCGCAAGCAATTCATCGACACTGAATGGCTTAACCACGTAGTCATCAGCACCCAAGCGAAGTCCCTTGATGCGATCTTGTTCTTCCCCTTTGGCAGTCAGAATGATTACGGGAAGAGTTGGCTTCTGTGTTCGAATTTCAGACAGCACGTCCAGTCCGTGTCCACCAGGTAAGACCAAATCAAGAAGCACCAAGTCACATGGCTTCCCGATTGCTTTTGTGATTCCTGTGTCAGCTCTGTCTGCTTGCCAAACGACGTGCCCGGTGGCTTTGAGCGAATCAACAATTCCGCGGCGGATGGCCGGATCATCTTCGATTGTAAGGATACAAGGGGCTGCCATGTCGATTACCGTGAGGAGGAAAGCCTGAGTTATATCTTTTTCTAGTTGGCCGGTGTTTTCAAGACTTCTGTTGCTGAAATGTTGATTACCTCGGTGGTGTGTCGTCCCCTGCTATCCAATGCAATGAAACGATCCTCACGTGATAAGCCCAGCCATGGATCATTGAGAGGCATTAAAAACAGTTCTTTGTAAATTCGCTGGGTCAGGTCCTCATAATCTCCAGTTTGTGCATCATGTGTGTACCAGTCGTCTAGTTTAGGCTGGAGTCCGTAGAGATTGAAGAAAGAGTCCTGTTCTACTCGTGGTTCCACCGCATCCACCATTCTAAAGAGGGGTAATTCGGCCGCCATCTTTAAAGGGGCGAGCCTCATTGCCGCGGTGGCATTCGAAGGTTCCTTGGGTAGCCCTGCTAGGGTGGGTAGCCCTGCTAGGGTGGGTATATCTGCAGTCAATCGCAATTCCTCGGCTGCATTTTTCCACCGTGGGTCAAGTGGATTCAGGTCTTTCACCATCTGGCTTGGAAGAATGGTGAGTTTGCATCGCTGTCGTCGTCGCTGTGCACGGTCACCGTGCCAGTGTTGCACTTGCTGCTTACGAGCCTCTTGAGGAAGTAAACTGATCTCATGGTGCAGTTCCGATACAGACTGCATCCAACGAATGAATTCGGCAGGAGTCACCAAGCCAGGCAATGCGTCAATGACTTGTCCGTGCCCGCTTAGCACAAGGTGCACACTGTTTCCAATGATTGGCTGACGAAGTTTTTTTCCATTGCCAAAATCAATGGTTGCTATTGGAACATCACGTACGGGTTGCCAGTGCAAAATAAATTGATGACGAAGCAAATCCGCAATCTGGGGTTTTGTGTAGAGCACTTCTCTGAAAAATCGGCTATTGGCACAACTCAAATCCTCATCAAGCTTTCCCAGCAGACGGAGGCTTAGAACGGGGCGTTTGAGTTCAGTGGATCGAGCTAATGCTGTCGCTAAAGATTTGTACCAGAAAAGCTGGCAAGTTCGTGCCTGCTTCTGACCTGCGATCATATCGAGTCTTTTGTCGATTAGTTCCAACTGACTTGGACCTGCACCCCTCTGGTTTCCGTTTTCCCAAGAGTTGATAGCGGCGACTAAACCAGCCGGACCAAGCTTTCTAAGCTGGTTCGTAACTTGATCAAGTTCGTGGAGTTGTTCGCGGGTGAGGTTTTGACACGCTGTGATGGATAACATTCTGGCTGCCAGAGGATTAGCCTGCTCTTCCTCAGCCTTTGATTCGTGCGGCCCGCAGCCGGGAGCGATGGAATCGACCATGCAAAATGGTAGAACTACGATTAACGACCACAGCCAAGTTCGCTTGTTCATTACTGACTCCTTGATTTCATGTCTTCAACGTCGGCGATTTGCTCGACACTGCTATGAAATCCTAGACGCCATTCACTGCTTACGCGGTAACGTCTTTGTAACGCGAAGTTGGCACTTGGGGTGGGAGAAACGCCGACAAACAGCATGCGTCGGTACGTAATCTGATGTTTTTCCGCTGTTGCTGCCACAACGATCCCTTGCAGCTCGTTGATCGCGTTGGGGCGTATTGGCTACCTGTGTTGCCTATTGCTTGCACCGGTTGCCACTGAAACTCACGGTTGCCACTGGCCACGGAAACTCACTGGCCACGGAAACTCACTGGCCACGGAAACTCACTGGCCACGGAAACTCACT
>CAJXTM010000377.1 GCA_913061385.1 uncultured Rhodopirellula sp.
AGCCTAACCACATCGAAGGATGGAAAGCGGGAGATCAAGGTAGTATTCTCGAAGAACCGGAATACATGAAATTGGCTGGCCCGTGGGTCGACGGGAAAGATCCATCCGGTTCTTAATTATCGTAAATAGGTAAAAACGCGATCGAATAGACAAGGGAAGCAGGGAGTTTCGCGGCGGAATCTGGAGTGTGATCCGGTCCGCATTGCGTGCCCAGTCTCCCCGTTCCTTGCAGGTGATTGCTACCCCTGTGTCAGCACCGGTTGTCCTGATCCGGTTCTCCAAATCGATCGTAATCGCGAAGTAACGATTTGAGGTGCTCGATTTCCAAAATGGAGTGCCCGAAGTAGTCGCTCCTGAGGCAGGCGAAGGCAACGCCATAGGCGACGATCGCAAGCACAATTCGAAGAGGCAAATCTTCCGGCGTTAGCCTGCCCGTCTCCAGCATTTGGTAGATCGACAAGGCCACAAGCGGCGTGCTCAGCAGCAAGCCAATCGCGATAATTCTAAGGTGGTTCAAATGCAATTGATGTTGGCTGATCGCTCGCTGTAACGCCTCACGCACTGGAACTCCTGCCGTCACTGGGGCACGGTTCTGAGAGATGTGCTTTGTGAGTGCAAAGATCCATCCTGTCCAAATCAATACATTCATTAGCGCGAACGTGATCGCGTGCTTGAAGTGCAGATCGCCTTGGCTGAGTAAGACAACGATGCTTAGCAATGTTAACGCAGCAAATGCAGCAGCGACGAACGTAAGCCCCAGAGAGGACTTTCTACGCCGGGATCTGATCTCATTAAGGAACGCCGATGTTATCGACGCTGACTCGGTAGATGTCATTCTGTTGCTGGAACCTGACCATGCGGAAGCTAGTTGCTCAGAGGTCATCAAAATTCTCCTTCATGTCACTTAGGATTTGTTTGCGGAGTCGATGGAGACGCACGCCTACAACGTTGGAACTCAAACCGTGAATGGCCCCAATTTCTTGATAGCCAAGTTCGTCCAGAGATAGCAGCATGAGCGACCGATCGACTGGTGAAAGCTCGTGGATGCGTTCATATAGCAAGTTAAGCATCCGTTCATCGCGATGCAGGCATGAGCCTTCGAGAGATTCGGGGACGGCCTCTGGCTCAGGAAGCGTTTCAATCATTCGGCGACGGTGGCCGCGATGCCAGGTCAAGGCAGCGTTGTGCGTCACGCGATAGACAAAGGTCGAGGCTCGACTCTCTGAGCGATAAGCCGGCAAAGCTTTCCATAAGGAAAGTAGCAATTCTTGCATGAGATCATCTGCATCTGCGGGGCGAGCGAAAGCCCGAACCGTTCGGTGCAACAGCGGCCGATATTCGCTTATCCAGCGTTCAAATGTGTCTTCGCGCTCTTGATCATTCATTGATGCTCGTTGTACTCCACTCCATTAGAAGCCGAATCAGAGCCAGAATTACAAGAAATTATTTGAAAACCGGGAGCCAAAGCGTGCAATCACGGGCGAGGCGAACGATCCATCTGGTTTAGGGATGACGTGATTTGTTGGACAATATCCGGCAAGAACAGGTGGGTGAGGGTAAGACGGGGTGGAAACTGGGGTGGTTTCAGCCTCTCCCTTCATGAGGTCCTAAGGGCGTATCTATAAGATCCTGGCGGTGGAAGGACTACCGAGATAAACAAGTTCTTGAGTTGAGCAAACCCTGCGCCAGGCATTGAGGCTGCGAACAGTCGTGGTTGGGAAAATATACAGGGACAACGCCTAAGAAAAAGAATTGGCAGTCGTGGTAATATTACAGCTGACGATTTCCATAAGCAAAAAAAGGTTTTCCGATCGACAGGGACTCCGGATCGATGTTGGGACGCCTTGCGAAGCGTTATAAACTGCTATAGGTGAAAGCGTCGACAGGGTGACAGTGAAGGGGTTTTGGGCGTGATTTGAACGGTTGCGGTTCAAGTACCTTCGGAATGGACTGCGGTAAACGTGAGCTTTCTTTAATCTAGGGTGAGGCGTGGAGATGTTTCGAGCAAATGGCAGACTTGCATTGGCAATCAGTATGGCTTTGGTCGGGCTTGTTTCGGACGCAATCGGACAGGGATTGTTGATTTCTTCGGAGCAGGAATTTCGTCATCCGTTGCCCCGCATCATGCCGCCCATCCGACCGGGACAACCAGGTTTCTTGTATGACATCGCCAAGCTCGAAATAGATGCGTCGATTCGGAATCAGGTTGCTGAGGTTCAGGTTGCACAAACGTTTCGCAATCGCAGCAGTCGGACGTTGCAAGTCAAGTTTGTCTTTCCTCTGCCCTATGATGGCGCGATCGACCAAATGACTTTCATGGTCGATGGCCAAGAATTGGAAGGTAGGTTGCTTGAAGCTGATAAGGCTCGTGAAATTTATCAGTCATATGTGCGGCGTAATCAGGATCCCGCTTTGGTGCAGTGGATAGGCACTGGCATGTTCCAGACACAGGTGTTCCCAGTGCCAGCGGGCGCTGAACGAACTGTGTCTCTTCGATACACCCAGGTTTGCAAACGCCAAGCGGCGTTGAACGATTGGTTGCTCCCGCTATCGCCAACCAAATTCACATCCAGCCCGATCGGTGAACTCAATATTCGTGGTCGCATTCGCTCGGAGACCAAACTGGGAAATGTTTACAGTCCCTCGCATGATCTAAAAATCGAGCGTGATGGTGATAAAGTTGCGCGGTTTGAATACAACGCAAAGGCAACTGTCCCTCGTCGCGATTTTCGTGTCTTGTGGGACACGGGTAATGAAGCCGTGCAGATGTCCATGGTCTCTCACCGTCCTGATGCTGACCAAGATGGGTACTTCATGTTGTTGATTCAACCACAGTTTCCAGCCGTTGAAAAAGACAAAAAGAAGAGTGGCAAGAATGTCATTCTGGTGCTGGACAAAAGCGGCAGCATGCGGGGCGAAAAAATTGACCAAACCCGGCGGGCGGCGGCATATGTCGTGAACAAATTGCGTGCCCGCGATCGATTCACACTGATTAACTATGACAGTCGGGTGGAAACGTTTCGCAGCGATCTGACAAGGGGTGACAAGGAAACACGGGATGATGCCTCGGATTACATCGATTCCATGCTTGCGGGTGGAAGTACCAACATTGGCGGTGCTCTCGCCAAAGCACTTGAGTTTTCAGCAGAAGCAGATGGGCCAGCCTACGTGGTGTTCATGACGGACGGTAAACCAACGGTTGGCGAAAAAAATGGAATGAAAATCGCCGCCAATGTCAAACGCCAACTCAGTGAACAGACTCGCCTGTTCAGTCTTGGTGTAGGGCACGATGTGAACAGCCGGTTGCTAGATAAATTGGCCAGTATCTGCCTTGGTCAAACCATGTACGTTCGCCCCGGTGAACCGTTGGATGGGATCGTTAGCCAACTGTATGACCGAATTGGGGCTCCCGCGCTGACAGATGCCAAATTGGAATTGCTCGTTGATGGAAAAGAAGGGCGTACACGGCAAATCTATCCATCAACCATGTACGATCTGTTCTCCGGTGACCAGTTAGTGGTTGTAGGAAGATATAGAAAACCTGGTGAGCTGGAAATCAAGCTGACCGGAAATTTCCTGGGCAAGAAGCAGCAGTATGACTACACGGGGGAATTTGCAAAGAAGACTAGCAGCGGACGGAATGCATTTGTTGAACGCTTGTGGGGTACACGTCGCATCGGCCAGATCATCGACGACATCGACCTTTATGGTGAGAATCAGGAGTTGGTCGATGAGTTGATTGCTCTGTCAAAAAAACACGGCATTCTGACGCCGTATACTGCTTACCTCGCTGAAGAACAGACTGACATTAATGACATCACTCGAGGACGAAGGGTTGCACAGAGCAACTTACAGGCTTTGTCCGAAGAGGCGGGAGAAAACGCGTTTCGGCAACGTGCTTTCAAATCACAATTGAAGTCTGCCGGTCGGGCAGGTCAACTTGATTATTCACTGCCCCCGAGTGTGGATGGGATGGCGACGTCAGGTGGAGGACTCGGCGGGGGTGCCGCAAATAAACTCAACTTGAACTTTTCCGCTCCTGGACTGCCCGCCGGAAACGCTGCTAAACAAAAAGATGAGCAAAGGCAAGTTGCTAGGGATCGTCAGGCAGTCAGGCAAATTGGTGGCAAAACTTTCTTCTTGAAAGGGGATCGCTACGTTGACTCGCAGGCGAGCGATGAACAGATTGCAAAGGCTCAAAAGGTTGAGCAGTTCGGTGATTCGTATTTCGAACTGATCGAGAAACTTGGCAATCGTTCCAAGGCGTTTTTAGCAGAGTCCACCGAATTGCTTGTCGTGATCGATGACAAAGCTTACGTCATTGTGCCGCCAGCACCGAAAGCTGAGGCTCCCAAAAAGCCGTGAGGTTTCACTGATGGACGCACTCGGTCCGCCAGGGTGAGCGACAGGTTTATCGTCCACGGGTACATGCTCCTGCGAACTGGATAGGGTGTACCAGTGTTCTTTCTGAGCGTGCGTGGACCGATATAGCGTGGCAAGTTGTGTGTTGAACCGTGAGGATCTCAGGCAAGTTTTTTGCCACCCGGGGCTCGTAAATCGAACAGACCAAAGATCTCGTCTCTGGTAAGTCCGCCTCCCTTCACGGGGCGTGCTTTGGGACTTGTCTCGGAGAAAAGCATGTCGAACATCTCTCTCTTTTCATCGAGCACTGAGGCAATACGCTGTTCGATGGTATTCATGGCCAGCATTCGTGTGACTGTTACCGCTCCCTTGGCTCCAATGCGGTGGGCGCGGTTGATAGCCTGGTCTTCAATGGCAGGATTCCACCAGCGATCAAAAAGAAATACATACTCGCTGAATTGCAGGTTCAGGCCAACGCTCCCGGCACCGTAGCTCATCAGGATCACACTGCAATCGGGGTCGTTCTTAAATTGGTCGATGACCCCATCGCGTTTTTTGTGCGGCACGCGGCCATGGTATTCCAGCGGGCCAAATCTTTCCAAGGCTGGTTTCATTTTGTCGATGCTTTTGACCCATTGGCTGAAGACAATCGCTTTCTTTCCGCTGGCAGCGACTTCTTCCATGTCAGCAACCAGACCTGTCTCTTATACACGTCTGACGCTGCCGACGACTCCTTACGTGTAGATCTCGGTGGTCGCCGTATCATTA
>CAJXTM010000378.1 GCA_913061385.1 uncultured Rhodopirellula sp.
CGAGATCAGCCTCGGTCTCGTGGGCTCGGAGATGTGTATAAGAGACAGCGTGGGGTAGGGGATGTTGTCCAGAAAGAGCGTTGACGAGTCATACTTGCCGTCTTCGTTTGTGTCTTCCAGATAACGTACTCTTCCTCCAGGTTGACCACGGTCGTCCATGCCCAGTGGATAGTCCGCCATTTCGACGACCCACAGTTTCCCATCAGCTCCCCAGTCGATCGCCACAGGGTCCATCACAAGCGGTTCGGCAGCAACTAATTCAACCTTGAATCCCGCTTGAACTTCGATCGAACCAAGTGAACGTTCTGGTGTTCTTGGTCCGGGGTCGGATTTTCCGAGCAACTGTGAAAAAGATCTACGGTCTACTCCATCTGGCAGACGATTGGTGTTCTCGTTCTGGACCCACATGTGCTGTCGGGCAAACCAAACGCCATTGTTGGTGCCATTGCGAACGATCAGTGGGATGTCGTCCACTTCCTCGATGGTACGCGAGTAAAGTCCGGTCTTGGTGTCAAATAATTGTATGCCTGAAAGCTTTCCGTTACTGAAGATGACGTCATCATTTCCATCCTCGTCCAGGTCGACAAAACGAACCCCATTATCATTGCCATCAAGATTAACCAAGGGAGCAGGAAATGGACCCGCCTTGACCCACTCGCCCCGCTCATTGATCCGCATGATCATCTTTTGCTTTTCATTGGCAATGATGATTTCTGTTGTGCCATCATCATCAATGTCACGCAGGCGAACACCTTGGTCGACACCACCGATTGATGTTGCAATGTTCATTAAAGAATTGGGCAATGAATCGCGTTTGAGCTTGCCATCGGAAAACTCATAGGTGGCTTTGTCCTGGTCGTGGTTGACGAGGATTGAAAAGGTCGACTGTGGTGTGAGTCTTCCTATTTGTGCTCCGTGGTTAATGCGTCGTTGACCATCGCTGGATGTGAATGTCACTTCATGTTGGGTTGATCGCCATTGTTGGTGTGCTGGCTGCCAAACTCGCATGTTTTTTTTGCTCTCGTTGCCGATCAGAACGTCGAGGAATCCATCGTCATTCACGTCTGCAATGCGTACTCCATTGTCTTCGCCGTTGTCTGGTGAGCGGAGCGGTTGGTCGACAAGCAGATTCTGGTTGATCCGATCCATGCAGTCTTTGAAACTGAGGAACTTGACCCGTTTGCCGTACTTGTTGTGGGCGTAGTCAATCAATTCGATGATCTGATCATTTCGGATCCACCCGTGAGGATGGAACACCAGATTGAACATGCCTTTTTTGATCACTGTCGCATCGAGTGCTGATTTCATGTCAGCTACAGTGATCGGATTGTTGGGTTGGTGTAGATGTTGAGCCTCCCAGTCGCTGGGGACCATGCAGGGAAATTGCCAGCACAGTTTCCCAATCACATAGGGATACGGATAGTTTTCAATCGTGTTGACAAACGAGGGAAAGGGGATGTACTTCTTCATCTTGGGATTGCCATCGCTGTCGATGACGAGGTCTTTTGGCAGTTCCGGGTCTCGGCTGTTGAATACGTTGAAGACACTGCTATCTGCTTGCAGGTAATTTCCCTGAGGCGTTCTTCGATTGAATATTTCGCTCCATAGACGGGGACTGGGTGTGTTGCGTGAATCACAGCAGGGTGTTCGAAAAGCGACAGGCTGATTCCCGCGGATCGAAGCCATCAGATCGACACATCGATCGTATGTAGATTTGGCGGTTTCGAAGTGATCACCCTGTAAGCAGGGGCAGGGATGGTCAACTGTGTGGACCTCGATGGATAAGCCTTCGTTGATCCACTTTTGCAGTTGCGGATCTTGTGGATTCACATTGCAGGTCATGATGCTGACTGGTGCCCGACCCTGAATGGTTTTGAGTCGTTCCAAAATTGGCCGCAGATAGGATTCATACAGTGCCGGGTCACGCATGTCATCGATTGCCAGAGTTACAACTGCATCGACACCTGTTTCACCAACCCATTGAGGGGTAATCAATTTTGGAAAGTTGGTGCCCGGGTAGTAGGGGTCGGAATACTCGGCCAGATAGCTGTGCGGGTTGTCTGCGGAAACTGGTCGCATCCTTTCGTAGGATAGGCACAGCCAGGTTGCAATGATGAAACCAAGGGTGAGTTGCTTCGGACAGATGTTCATCAGTTGCCTCAAAACGATTGCTGGTTGGTGGGCACATTCATCCGTTTCGCAAGAAACTTCACTGAATGTGAACGCTGATTGTACCGAATGCGAAGCTGGATTTTTGGCATCGGTCGTTGTTCTGCTATACTGATTACCGTCAAAGTGAATGTTTTGACTGCCTCCCGCCTCCCCGTTCTAAATCAGGTATTCCAGTCGATGAGAACCTGCCTCACATGTGTTTTTAACGCTCTGGTTGCATTGTTGCTCGGTTTTGTCTCAGGCATGGCCACTCATGTGTGTGCTGAAGAAGGCTCAGAGTTTGAACAAAAAATCGCGGCTTCTAATCCTGTGGCCTATTGGGCGTTCGGTGATTCAGCTGGTTTAGGTGATGGTGCTAAGCCGACGCCCGGTCCAAGAGGTCCCCAACACACTGGGTTTTCGGCAGGCAACATGGGGGTTGCTCTCAAGGGAGGATCACATGTTGTGGTTCCGGATGAGGGCATTGAGTCACGATTTGATTTTGACCATGGAGATTCATTCTCGGTGGAGGCCATGGTCAATCCAATTGAGTTGAAGGGGTACTCGGCAATTTTGACGAAGGGGCGGACATCCAATCCGGGCTTTCCAAGTGACAACCAAAACTGGGCTTTTCGACTCACATCTGTTGGGGGCCAGGCGGGAGTGAATTTCCTGTTCCGCAGTCGAGCCGGTGACCATGGAGCCGCTGATTGGCACCGTTGGACCAGCAAGGAAGGATTCGTTGTCGGCTCGGGTTGGCATCATGTTGCCCTTACCTACACCTTTGGGAAACCAGAATCGATCCGCGCCTACATTGACGGCAATGAGGTCAAGGGGCAGTGGGACATGGGGGGCGCAACAACCGCTCCACCTGTAGTCGATGATGATGAAGTCTGGTTGGGATCGACAATGGGAGGCCACCCGACCAATTCTTTTCATGGAACGCTCGACGACGTAGCGCTGTACAGAACTGTGGTTCCTGAAAAAATACTCAAAGGCCGTTTCAAGTACATTCCACCTCCGTTACTGCTGCCCGATCCCAATCCCGGTGTCTTGCAGGTCAACATGCATGGCCCTCTGAGCAGTGATCAATCTTTTCCGAATGATCCTGGCGAATTACTTGCCAGCTGGCAGCAGTCAGAGTTTGGATTTCTGCGACTTCCACTCAAATACAACGACTGGGGGATCCGTGAAGACTGGGGGACCGCCGTGATAGTTCGGGCTGTCACCGAAATCGAACTGGAGCCTGGTGAGTACGAGTTCTTGTTGAGAAGTCGTACCGCGACCAGGTTGTTCATCGATCGGGAACAGGTTGTTTCATTGCCCAAGCAGAAACGCGGCGGCGGTGCGCACAATCACGTGAAGCCCATCCCTGATGTTGTGCGACCGGGCATGCGACCCCCCGCAATGGATGATGTTGAGAAAATTATCTCATTCTCAAGTTTGGGAGGACGCCACGCGATCGTGATGGATGTCATGGTCGGTGGGCCGCGATTGCGTCTTGATTTCGGTGAGCCGTGCTTAGCCATTTCCAATGGAACGGACATGTTTCAATTGCTCACGCCTGGTCAGCAAAATGGCAGTCCACTGACTGATGAGGGTTGGCTGGGATTCGTTGACCGTTTAGGAAAGCAAATCGATGCGATGGATATCGTAGACCGTCGACAGGCTGACCAACAACAGGCTTATTGGAACGAAAGGCATCAGTACGCGGCGGAACGTCTTGCCGGAGAAATAACTGAAAAGGACATTGACCAATTAGTCGGTCAACGGATTGTCATGGCAAAACAGAAGGCGGGTGATCCTGATTCCTTCTTCAACAAGCACGTGCGGCCCATCTTTGCCGAGCACTGTTACCGTTGTCATGGTGAAAAAGAACGTGGAGAATTGAATCTGCAGTCTCAGGCAAATCTTTTTGCTGGTGGAGAATCCGGCGATGCAGCAGTAGTACCTGGAAAACCAGAAGCCAGTTATCTGATGGAACTGGTGACTTCTGGTGCTGGAGATCGGATGCCTCCCAAGGGTGCTGGTTTGAGTAAGAAGCAAATTGAAATATTGAAAGAGTGGATCACCGAGGGCGGCCGACTTGATTCCACGCCTATCGAAATCGCAGAAGTGCTTCCAATCGTCGATGATTTAACCTTTCTGAGGAGAGCGTGGCTCGATCTGCTAGGGGTTTCCCCGCCGGTACACGTTGTACGTCAGTTCCTGCAGGATCAGAAAGGCAACAAACGAGCTCGAATGATCGACCAATTGTTGGTCGATGAGCGGTGGGCGGATAACTGGGTCGGGTATTGGCAGGATGTCTTGGCTGAAAATCCGAATCTCTTAAAACCGATGTTGAACAACACCGGGCCATTCCGTTACTGGGTTCTGGAGTCATTTCGAGACAACAAGCCCATGGACCGATTTGCAACGGAATTGATCACCATGCGGGGCAGTGTCTGGGGCGGTGGTGCCGGAGGATTCAGTGTCGCAACCTTGAATGATGTACCAATGGCGGCCAAAGCACACATCATCGGAACAGCATTTCTTGGTGTCGATATGAAGTGCGCGCGGTGTCACGATGCGCCTTATCACGAAACAACGCAGGAGACATTGTTTCAGTTGGCGGCCATGCTAAAGCGGGAACCGATCAAGGTGCCTGCGACCAGCAGTGTACCTGCAGCTTTCTTTGAGCATGTCAGTGCTGGAGGGCGTGAATCGTTGATCGATGTGACTTTGGATATTGGGTCAAAGGTACATCCAGAGTGGCCTTTCGAACCAGTCAGTGAAGAAGATTTGAGCCGACTGAATTACGATGAAGAAGATTCTCGCGAGAGAGCTGCTGCAAGCGTGACCTTCTCGCGAAGGTTTGCCGAGGTAATCGTGAATCGTCTCTGGAAGAGGTTGATGGGGGCGGGATTGGTGGAACCCTGTCTCTTATACACATCTGACGCTGCCGACGACTCCTTACGTGTAGAT
>CAJXTM010000379.1 GCA_913061385.1 uncultured Rhodopirellula sp.
AGTAGCGGCACAACCTCTAACAAGGACAATGGTTGCCGCGATGAAACGTCTGCTCCCCCTTTCAGTTGCCCTGTTCACGCTCGCCCTGTCCGGATGCGGCGAGGAGTCTGACGAATCACCGGTCGATGGCCGTGACTTCGACGCTGAGGATTACAGCGAGCCCGAGCCCTACACTGGCCGGGTGATTGACGGCTACCTGCGCAACGCAAGGGTATGGCTGGATATGGATGGCGACAGCCAGTACACGCCCGGCCCGATGACCTTTGAGAACAGTGCCGGTACGGAAATAACCCTGCCTGGCGGCGAGCCCACCGCCCTGACGGGTGAGAATGGTGCCTTTTCACTGGATACGGCGGAGTTGGTGCAGGACCCCTCCATATCACCGGACATCGACCCCCGGGATTTCCCCCTGTTCGCCGTGGTACTGCCCGGCCAGACAATGGAGCAGACCCGGATGGGGGACGTGGTTCTGGAAGACGCCTATATGATCAGCGCGCCACCGGGGATTCGCAATGTAACGCCGCTGAGTCATCTGGTCAGGCAACGTCGCCTTATTGGCCTTCAGGACCTGACGGTCACCAGCAACGAACTTTCCGAAGCCCTTGGCAATGTCAATCTGGTCAGTGACTACATCCGGTCCGGCGATCATCGCGCCCACGCCTACGCCCGCGCCTTCGCCCGCTTCATGGCGAGCCAGTTCCCGGCGGAGTATGCGGACCTCCTTCGCAATGGCGACGGACGCGAGCGCTACCTGAGTGAAGAAGCGGTTTACCTGCTGGGCGTCTCCTTTGCCCGCAATGCCCTCGAAGTCGTTCAGGTTGTTGATGCTGCAGCTTCCCAGGGAAATTACGAGAACATCAATATAGACGAACTGGCTTTGCCTGAAGTGCCGATAGAGCTGGACGACCCGGTTATCCTTGAGCGCCAGACGGTTCTGGCACGGGGAGAGGGGAGCGAGTTGCCGGCCACGATGTCCAACCTCAGCGTGTCCGCCGAACTGGCGTTTGACTACTCGGAAGACGGCCGATTAACGGCCGTGACGGCGAACGGATGCATGATGCCTTCGATGAGGGAAATGGCCCGCTTGATCAATGCCCGTGGCAAGATCGCCGACACCGGTGTGCAATGGATGCCTTCGATCTCACTGTCCCAGGAGAGCGCCAGCTACCATGAGCTTGAAGGGCCAGATGAACGGCTGACGTTTGACTGGCAGGACCGAACCGCGACGTTCGAAACGACCACCACCTGCCATCCGGGGCTTGCGTCGTCCTCGGAGTTGGGTGGCCCGCCGGCGATCCGCTACGAGTGGACCATGGCGGACGCGCGGGTCCAATCCCTGACGGCGACGTCGGACAACCGAACGGAAGTATTGCGCCCAGACTATCAGTTCGCCAACGAGGCCTTCTTTGGTTTCACGCGCTCCGTCGATGGGGCTGACGAGGAGGTCATGACGCTTACCAGTAGCGCCCAGTCCTGCGAGGGAGACATCGATCCGGAAGATGCAGATGCGGCGCAGGTGGTGTCCTCGCAACAACCATTCACGGTCACGGGCAACATCACCGTGCCAGACCAATTCACGTCGCTGGCGCTGGAGTTTGATACTCGCAATGACCGTTTCCGGCCGCTTCGATTTGGCTTCCTGGATGAAGACATGAGTTCCACGCCCGGGGTCAGCAATACGGAGGGGTTTGACTGGGCGTTCTACTATCCTTTCGACAACTCCAGCGAGTTTGTGGCGGATCAACCTAACCTGATCAACATCGCCTACCTGAATCGCCATGGCGGCAGCCGGGCCTGTGGGCGGGAGTTCGAAAGAGCGCCTTCCGCGGCCTACGCCCGGGTGAACTACACCTATCAACGGCTCTCGGAATATTTGTCGGGTTTGGTGGAGTAGGGTGCATACACGGGGTGGCTCTTCGCGAACATGCGGAGAGTCATGGGTTTGCGTGCGCAAATTTGTTGCGACATGTGCTTATTAAGGTGTCGGATTCGTAACACTTCCTGAGGAAGGAAGTGGTGCCGAGGAGAGGACTTGACTCTCTTTGTGTTAAAAGAAGTTGTTTGTCGAATCAATAATTTAATAGGTTTCAGAGTCTTACGGCTATCACAGGTGTGTTAAAACTGTGAGTTAAACCATGGGATCTGCACCTTCATACGTTACGAAACGCAATGACACCTATTACTTTCAACTTCATGTGCCTGCTGGCGTACAATCACGGCAAAGATTGATTCGGCGAAGCCTGCGCACCAAATGCCGCCGGCAAGCATTGGCATTGGCTAGGAAGTGGTGGATTCAGTTGTTCGAGAATGATTTCCAGTGGGAAGACGAAGCAAAGGAACAGGATCGGCGTTTGTCTCGCGGTAAGGTGCTGTACGACCGTTTGCAGGATCATGAACGTCAAACCCAGTACCACAACGGTGAAACCGATCCCTTAGCCATCGAAGACTTCATGGAGACGCTGAACGCCAAAGAAGTCGAAGACCTGCAAGCCTATTCAAATTACGTCAACCAGCAGACCGGGAATTCATTTGATTCAAGCCCTGAGCCTGTTTCCGGTGATCTTGAGGCACCCAAATATCAGAACGATTCTGTCACGCAAACCTTGTTGGCAGCCCTTCAGGAGACACGCCAGCAGAGCGCGCTGGCTGCACGTGGCATTGAAGAAACCGGTAAGCCTTTGAGCGAACTTGTAGATAGCTACATCCGGGACAAAGCTAGAAAGTCTAATCCGGTCAAAACCGCCATGGACAAAGGGCTGTTTGATATGGAGACGGAGCTTCAGCGTTTGATTATGTTCGTTGGTGACCTGCCGAACCAGGAATTGACCAAAAGGGCTTTGAAAGATGGTTACATTGAACGACGACCCGGATTGCCAAACGGTTTTCATCGAAAAGCGATCTACATGGAGGGCAAGCAGCCAAAGGTAGACCGTTTAACCGGAAAAGTGGCGACTGATCAAAAGGGAAAGCCAAAGCAAGCCCCTATCTACAAACCGATGGATGACATTCTTCGGATAGCAGCTGAGTCAACAGAAACCACTTACCAGACCAACCGGACAATCAATAATGAATTCAGCACAATCGCAACATTTCTTCGTGCAATGGAGCGCAACGCGCTGGTGGAGACTGGGCTGGCGGATTTCCTGATTAGCTATAAGCTAGAAGTGGATGAAGACTCCTCCGTGATTCCGTTTAGCAAGGACGATCTCAAGTTATTGTTCAACAACGAAACCTACCGCAAAGGTCTGTTGTTCGATAAGCCCCACAGGCACTGGTTGCCGCTGATTTCCCTTTACCATGGCAATCGCTTAGGGGAAATGGCAATGCTATTTGTGGATGATCTGAAGCCCATTTCCGTGGACGTAGAAGGGGAGTCGCGGACCATCTGGGTGTTTGTCATCCAGCGGAATGATGATCGTAAGCAGGGCAGGAAGAACAAGCAGTCTGCGCGGATTGTCCCTGTGCATCAGTCGTTAATCGATCTGGGTTTGCTTGAATACCGGCAACAGCTGATCGATGCAGGGGAACAGCAGTTATTTCCGGCAGAGAAACCCAGCAGTGGAAACAACTGGGGCAATAATACGTCTGCCTGGTTCAATAACAGCTTTGATGGAAATAACAACCACGGACAAGGTTATGTCGAGTGGTGTGGTGTCCGAAAGCACGTCACGATTGATGGTGTGACGCAGCGAAAGATCTTCCACAGTCTCCGCAAAACTTGGAGTACTCAGGCGAAGCGACAGAAATTAGATCCCGATATGCGCCGTGAAATCACCGGACACGGGGAAGGGCGCAGTCTGGATGTTCACGCAAAAACCTACGAAGACTCCTACGAACTGTGGGACCAAAAACAGGCGCTGGATCAGATTCACTTCGACCTGGACCTGTCCTTGATTCGGGTATGGGGCAAAAACGACCCGGACAGCTGAGAAAGTGTCGCTTCTTTTTACTATACTGTTCAGCTGCCCATTAATGGGCGTCGTCAGCCACGGATGTGGTTGGGCATTGCGACAAAAGGAACCCCACCATGCAGTTAGACTACGAAAAGATTCTCAAAGACAACGGTTTTGATGCTGTCCCTGAAGCCGAAGAAACCACCCTCGCGTTCTTCCACGAAATCAACAACACCCTGTTTGATCCGGATTCCCCGTTTGATCAGGAGCAGTCGTCCATTGATGATTTTCCGGACATGCTGGATCACATGCTTTACTGCTCGCTGCCACTGAAGCCGGGGAAATCGGTTGCAGAAGGTGTCAGTTACCTGATCAGTAAGTGGTATAGCGATCTCGCCTATACAAACCCGAAATACGAAAGCATTCAGCGCACCAGTAACACGCTCGGAACGGAAGTCCACATCTTCACGATTTCCGAATCCACCGCATGTTCGTTCCTGTTCTCGATTACCGACGAAGCCGCAGAGAAAGCAACTCAGGACTACATGGATGCCTACAGCCCCGTTGACGATATTGATGAATTGAGACGGAAGGTCGCTGCCCGCAAGAAAAATGAGGGGTAACCGTGCCTTACTACGATTTGATTGGAGATGTTCACGGTCACGCTGACGAACTGGTGAAGCTGCTTGAGCACCTTGGGTATCGTGATTCTGAGACCGGTTACCGTCATGACACCCGGAAGATGATCTTTCTGGGTGACTTCATTGATCGAGGGGAACACCTTGCCCAACACCAGAAGCTGCTGGGTATCGTGATGCCCATGGTGCAGAACGGTCACGCCCTTGCTGTAATGGGTAACCATGAATTCAATGCGCTTGCCTACCACACCCAGCACGAAGGGGAGTTCCTTCGCCCTCACACTGACAAGAATACCGAACAACACCAAGCGTTTCTGAATGAGTTCGACGATCAGCCAGAATTGAAACAGTCTGTTCTGGACTTCTTCTACAGCTTGCCCTTGTGGTTAGACCTGGACGGAATTCGTGTGGTTCATGCCTGTTGGGATCAATCCCATATTGACGTGCTGAAGGAGCTGACACCGTCTCAGAAGCTTGATCACAATTTGTTGGTGGAAGCGTCACGGGAAGGTTCCCCCGCGTATGAAGCGGTTGAGACGTTGCTGAAGGGGGTGGAGTTCGAACTGCCGAACGGAAT